>ONWL01000120.1 GCA_900321525.1 uncultured Eubacteriales bacterium | reverse complement strand
TTAATGATGGTTGCCTTGGAAATATCCAGTCCTTCACTGTTTGCGGCAACTTCTTCCTCTGTACCGATGATGATGATATCTGCAATGTCCTCTGAGAGTACCTGTGCTGCTGCTTCAAAGGTTCTTCTGTCCATAGACTCCGGTAATACAATCTTCTTCTTGTCGGCCTTTGCTCTGGCCTTAATGGTATCTATAAATGCCATATCCTAACTCCTTTCAGTTACTGATAAACTCATCAAACTTTATTATAACCCAATTTAAGGGCAATGACAATATTTTCCGGTAATTTTTCAAAATGATAGACAACGGATACCTGGCGCTTAATCCCCTACTACATTGCGGATTGCCACCGGATAGCTGTTGTAGTTGTAATGTGTCACGTTGACACAGCCGATGGACATAGCAGATTGCAGAATTTTGTTGTCTCCTATGTAAATGACCACATGATCAATGGTGCCATTGGCATCTGCATAAAATAACAAATCACCCGGTCTGGCCTCTGCCATACTTGCTACCGGTATCCCATAGTTCACCTGCTCTCTGGATGTTCTGGGCAGATATACGCCCACAGAAGCCATGACGCCTCTGGTAAAGCCGGAGCAATCTACACCGCTTGCCAGATCATTGCCTCCCCATACATAAGGAACCCCCAGAAACTGCATGCCATAATTAATCAATGACTGTCTGGTAGGTGACACATCTGCAACCGGAGACCAGGCAAAACCGGAATCCAGATAGTAACATTCCTGCACATAGTCCTGGTGCACATATCCGATGGTATTGTTGATATTCAGACAATACCACTCTCCCTCTTTACCGCTCACTGGCTGCATCTCGCCGGAAGTAATATCCAGCCATATCTCATACTCCGTTCCAGGGCCGGTTCTTACATGCAGCACTTCTGCCTGCACAGATACAAACTCTCTGCAATGCTCCACTGCCAGATCGGCCGCTTCCTGTCCGTCCGCAATATATTCCCCTGATACGAACCCATCCAGATCACCGGAATGAATGTGATACCATCCAGTCCCCAGATTTTCCAGGATTTCCACGCCATTGTAAGGCAGCAATTTTCCGATGATCATCCCGTTCATCTCCGGTCGATCCCGCACATTCAAATGATCTGAAACGCCTCGTACCACACCCAGATTCTGATAATGATTCAGTACATCCAATCTTGGATCGATCCATTCTTCTGTTTCGGACTCTGTCTCCGTCTCTTCTTCTGTGTCTTTTACCAAATCTGCTTTCGTCTGCTCTGCTGCGGTTTCTTCCCCGGAAGCAGAGGTTCTCATGGCAGCCTCTGCCAGTCCTTCATCGGATGTTTTGTGACAACTGCTCAAAAGCATTGCCATCATAGCCGCAGTCAAGCCATAATATACGATGCGTTTCATTTCGCAAATCTCCTTTCTATTCTATTTAATCACTTCCGGTGCAGCATCCCGCTTTTTGCACTTTACATTGGACAATTCCACTTTTCTGCTGCCAATTTTTACCGGATATTTTTCTTTCTCCTGTAAAAAGACGACCTGGCTGATCTCTTCCTCCGGATTCAGTTTCAATCCACGAACCCCTACCGCAGCCCTCTTCTGCTCCGGTATTTCCGCTGTTGTAAATTTTAAAACCCGATTCTGGCTGGTGATCAGACAGACATATTCTTTTTCATTGGGGACAATGGCAAGCAGGTTGTCTTCTTCTTTCAGCTTGGTTGCCATCATGGTTTTCTTACTGCTCAGGAACTCCTGTGCTTTGACCTGTTTCATCATACCAAGCCTTGTCACAAAAATCAATGGCAAATCCCCCTCTGAAGGCTCTTTTGCCGCATATAAAATTTCCTCTCGATTGCCATCATAATTGGTCAGATTGTCCAATGGTACACCTTTGTCCTTTGGCTTACTGAAATTCAAATCCTTTGTCTTTAACTGGTGCATGTCTCCCATCTGGCTAAAGAAACAAATTTTACTTTGGCTGTCACAGGGAATTTGCAGACGGCTTTCCTGTTCTAAAACCTCTGCATTCTTCTCATACACACTCTGCTCAATCAGCTTCACGTAGCCAAACCGGTTCATACATAGCACCGCCGGTACCACTGCCGCCGGTGCCGTCTCAAATACCGCAACTTCCTGTTCACAAATCACAGTCTTCCGGGGGAGGGAAAACTTTTTCTGGATTTCTTCTAAATCGCTGACAATCTGCTTTAACATGGCCTTGCGGCTGCCTAACAGTCCTTCATACTTTTTGATATTGACCAACGTCTTTTTATAATCCTGCTGCAATGCCAAAATTTCCAGTCCAATCAGCTTGGACAGCCGTAAATCCAAAATGGCAGTGGCCTGATTGACGGTAAAATGCAGTTTTGACGCTGCCTCTTTTGACTCCGGATAACGGAACTTGATTTCCTCTGTTTCTCCAAGCACCAGACAATTCTTGGCCATAGCCAGATTTTTACTTCCTCTTATAATTTCAATGATCAAATCAATACAATCTACGGCCTTGATCAATCCCTCCTGAATTTCCTTTTTCTCCAGTTCTTTGTCAAGCAGAGTGCTGTATTTTCTGGTGTTCAGTTCCATCTGAAACTGGAGATTGTGTTCCAAAATCCGGCGCAGTCCCAATACTTCCGGCTTCCCGTCTACAATTGCCAGCATATTGACCCCCAGGGTATCTTCTAACTTTGTCTTTTTATACAATCCCTGTAAGGTACGCTCCGCATCTGCTCCCTTTTTCAGTTCAATCACAATGCGGATTCCTTCTTTTGAAGACTGGTTCATAATATCAGAAATATCCGGCAGCACACGGCTTTCTACCAAAGACGCCACATCACTTAAAAACTTTGACACATTGGCACCAATCATGGTATAGGGAATCTCCGTAATGACAATACGGTCTTTTTCCGATTTTTTCTTTGCATATTCAATTTCTGCTTTGCCCCGAATCCGAACCCGGCCTTTGCCGTTCTCATACATAGACAGCAGCTCCGATGCATTGGTAACAATGCCTCCTGTAGGAAAATCCGGTCCCGGCATCACTGCCATCAGTTCTTCTGTGGTGGCCTTTGGATTCTGAATATACCGTTTCATGGCTTCTACCACTTCCGACAGATTGTGTGTAGGCACGGAGGTAGTCATGCCCACAGCAATGCCCTCTGCTCCGTTGACCAGAAAGTTAGGTACCCGAACCGGCAGTACTGCAGGCTCTTTTTCTGTCTCATCAAAATTTGGCACAAAATCCACTACGTTCTTATCCATATCTGCCAGATACACTTCCTGGGTAAACTTTCGCAGACGTGCCTCTGTATAACGCATGGCCGCTGCCCCGTCTCCTTCGATGGAGCCAAAGTTACCATGACCATCTACCAGTGCCATCCCCTTTTTAAAATCCTGAGACAACACCACTAGCGCATCATAAATAGAAGAATCTCCATGGGGATGGTATTTACCCATGGCATCTCCCACGATACGGGCAGACTTTCTGTGGGGTTTGTCTGCATTCAGTCCCAACTGGTGCATGGCATACAGCACACGTCTCTGAACCGGCTTTAAGCCGTCCCGGATATCCGGCACGGCTCTGGATGTGATGACAGACATAGAATAGTTGATATATGACTGCTGCATTTCCTCTGAATATTCTGTATTGATAATTGTTTCTGCCATTTTCTTGCTTCCTCTCTTCTCTACAGGCGGTTACACATCCAGTTCTGCTTCTGCCGCATGATCATGGATGAATTCTCTTCTGGAATCTACGTTATTTCCCATCAGAACTTCTGTCATCTGATCTGCCATCCGTCCGTCTTCGATCTCTACCCGTTTCATACAGCGTGTCTCCGGATTTAATGTAGTTTCCCACAGTTGGTCTGCATCCATTTCCCCCAAACCCTTATACCGCTGTAAGGTGAAATTGTTGCTGCTGTGTTTTTTTCTGTAACGCTCCAGCGCCGCATCGTCATATAAATATTCCCCTTCTCCACGTTTTGGCACCACTTTATAAAGAGGCGGCATGGCAAGGTACACATGTCCTTCGGAAATCAGTTCCGGCATAAACCGATAGAAGAAAGTGAGCAATAAAGTGGAAATATGGGCACCGTCCACGTCCGCATCGGTCATGATCACGATCTTATCATACCGCAATTTGCTGATATCGAAGTCATTGCCATATCCTTCTGAAAAGCCACAGCCAAACGCCTGTACCATAGTCTTAATCTCTGCATTTGCCAACACTTTGTCCATGGAAGCCTTTTCCACGTTTAAAATCTTACCACGAATCGGAAGGATGGCCTGATATTTTCGGTCTCTGGCATTTCTGGCAGATCCTCCCGCTGAATCTCCCTCTACGATAAAGATTTCACACTTAGAGGCATCTCTGCTCTCACAGTTTGCCAGTTTGCCATTGCTTTCAAAGGAAAATTTCGGTTTGGACAACAGATTGGCCCGGGTCTTTTCCTCTGCCTTACGAATCTTAGCAGATTTTTCCGCACAGCCAATGACCAGCTTCAAGGTTTCTAAATTTTTATCAAAATACAGTTCCAGCTGCTCGCCGGTGACTTGATTGGCAGCTTTGGCGGCATCCGCACTGCCAAGCTTCGTTTTGGTCTGTCCTTCAAACATAGGATCCGGATGCTTGATGGCCAGAATGGCTGTCATGCCGCATCTGGTATCCACACCAGTAAAGTTGGCATCCTTTTCCTTTAAGATGCCCAGTTCTCTGGCATAGCTGTTGATGACCTGGGTAAAGCGGGTCTTAAAACCGGTAATGTGAGTACCACCTTCTGAGGTATAGATATTGTTACAGTAACCTAAAATCTTCTCCTCAAATGTATCCACAAACTGAAAGGCAGCTTCTACTTCGATTCCTTCACTGCTGCCTTTCAGATAAATTACATCATGAACCGGTGTCTTACCTTGATTCAATTCTTTGATATAGGCCTGGATGCCCTCTGTTTCATAATAAGTAACCTGTGTTTCTTCCCCTTCTCTATGGTTGGTAAAGACAATCTCCAAGCCGGGATTCAGATATGCAGTCTCATGAAGGCGGCTCTGGATGGCAGTTGCATTCATCTTGGACTTGCCAAAAATCTCCTTGTCCGGCATAAAATGAATTCTGGTTCCCGTTTCCTCTGTCTTGCCTTTCTTGGGCAGCAGACCATTTTTCAGTTCTGTCACCGGAACACCACGCTCATAAGAATCATAATGCACATATCCTTTTTTAAACACTTCCACTTCCATGAACACGGACAAGGCATTGACAACAGAAGAACCTACTCCATGCAGTCCGCCGCTTGTCTTATACGAACTGTTGTCAAACTTTCCGCCTACATGCAAAGTAGTAAAAATCACACGTTCGGCAGATA
>ONWL01000119.1 GCA_900321525.1 uncultured Eubacteriales bacterium | reverse complement strand
TTTGAGTAGGCATACATTCTCAAGAATTCAGAAACAACGTAGTTTTCATAAAAATGTCCGCTGGCCGCACCGTTCATCAGCGTTTCCATACTCGTCCACATGGAAAGATATGCGCAGAGTCCCGTATCACAAAAGTATAGTTTGGGAGTTTTTATCATGCGTTTTAACTCATTATTTGAAAAGGGTTCCAGAAGATAAATGATTCCCATGGACTGCAGTATTTTTATCCATTCTTTTGCTGTGGGTACAGATACATTGCCCGCCTGGGCTATGTCAGAATAATTAACCAAATTTCCCGTAAAGGATGCACTGGCTCTAAGCACTTTTCTGAACCCCTCTGTGTCACTGATGCCATTATCATCAACCGCATCGCGCATAAGGTATGTTTCTATATAAGACTCATAATATGCCACATTTTCCGCTATAATGGAACGATCCACTTCGCCCTGCAAGGCACGGTTCAGTTCTTTGATAAATTCTTGTTTCGACATGACACACCTCCTCCATATTTTCTAATGTACAGGCTGTTTTCTGACTTCACCAAAGTGTTTCGCAACTGCCCAAAATCCTTTTCCGTCATTTTACTGCTGATAAACGGTCATGACCAGATCATAGTCCTGCTTTTCGCCATCGATGTAAGCAGTCACCTTTTCATCCGGGTCTAACTGTTCATAATTAGAGATCAGATTCAGCCGATTGCCAGGGGATGGTTGAAGCAACTGATATGCCACTTCATAATAAGTACCATCGGTCACTTTCACACGACCAGTGGATACAGAAACGGTCTGATAATCAAACCAGCTATCTGTAGACAGTGTATCCTGCCAAAGTACCTCTTTTGTCTCTGCATCCCGCAGTGTGACCTGCATGGTTTCTTCATTGACCTGGCTGTTTACGATGATTGTAAACTGAATCCGATCTACCTCTGTGCCCTCTGACTGGAATACCTGACTGAGTTCCTGTCCATCTGCCAACTCTTCCTGAAACGCGGAATAGTTGCACACTTCATAAGTGGCATTTGGAGGCAGGAACTTGGCTGCCAGACAAATCATTGCCGGAACCACAAAAATACCAATTCCAAGAATCATTCTGGCACGAATCCAACCCATACATTCTTCTGCTCCCTGCTGCAGATTGCTTCGATTGTACTTGGGATGCTTGAACAGCGCATAAACCAGCATGATCATACTAAGCATAGACAACAGCAGTGACGAATCTATCAATCCCATCAAATCTGCCATAGTCAATTCTGTTCCCAGCTTTCCTTCATATAAAAATTTGAATATACCATTGTCTAACATGGCCTGATCCACATTACCTGGTATCATCTGTACATTAAACATGGTATACAGCAGCATAAAGATGATGTCTATGACCATGAAAATACGGGTTTCCCGATTCATAAATGCACTGATTACCCAAAACGGCACTGCCATCAGCAGCCATTGTGGATGCCACTTGCACAGACCAAACAATACAAAAAAGGACAGACAGCACAGATACAGACTCCACGCCGCGATATCTCTCTTTTCCTTCACTTTTGTAAAATACGCAAGGGCGCAGATGACACCAAATACCAGTACAGCCAGATATACCACATAATTGACCGCACTGACAGTAAATCCGGTGAAAATACTGGCATTGAAAATATATCCTGTCGGATTATCCCCCGCGCTGCCAATGCCAAATGCATAGCTGCGAAATATCTCACTTGGGTAATACAGCAAAAATTCCACACCATAAGGAATCAGCACACAAACCGTATCCCGAATGATTTTCCATGGGTCTTTCTGTACCAGCAGCAGCAATGGGAAAAACAACAGCAAACTGGAATATTTGAATGTCACAGACCATGCGAACCAGAAAATAAACCATCCATGTCTGCCCTTCAGGTAAGCATATAGTCCAAGCAGCATGCAGAACAACATAAAAATATCATACTGTCCAAAAATAAACTGAGAATAGACTGCAACAGGCATCGTCAGGGAGGCGTACGTACAAATCTTTGACTTCTTACTGCCCATGCCGATTTCCATACAAATCTTGTAAATCAAAATGCCAGACAGCAGATACAATCCACAAGGCAGGAGTTTAGCCCACATAGTGGACAAAATTCCCAGTTCATCTGTGGGAATGGGTACCACATGCAAAATTTTCATGGGAATGTTCCAAACGGCAAATAACAGATAAATGGACGGCATATAACTTGGATGAATGCCACAGGATGCGTCATAGTCATAAAAATCCAAAATGTGTCCGTTTAAAAATCCATAGGAAGACCCTGCTGTATGCAGCAGGTCATTTTGTTGAAACACCAAAAAACAAAACATTGCCAGCACCAGAAACACTACATAATCCCATATGGTCAATGGTTTTTCCACAATCCGATCCAATATACCGGTTTGTTTTCCACTGCTCTTCTTCTGCCTCGCCCGCTTTTCCACAGTCTTTTCTGCCAATTCTTTTTGTGTTACGATTCCCATAGTCTTTCCCTTTCCTCTCCTATCTACCACACTTCAGACAATTGCCTGCTATCCGTTTCAGTCCCCTTTTATCTCTGCACCAGAGGCTCCATACCGTACCAGATGATACCATCCCATACCGGTGATGATCAGAAATTTTGCGCCATTGATTGCCAGCATACTGTACGCCAATCCCCACAGCTTCCAGAAATACAATGCCGGCACCGCAATGAGGAAAAACAAAACTGTATAAATTACACCCAAATATAATTGATACTTTTCATTTCCAAACCGCAGTACCACTACCATCTGTGTATTAGAAATAAAAAACAGTACTTGACTGGCATTGGCCACCCAAAACATCTGCTTGACAGAGTCATACAGTGTGGGATACAGAAAATAAATGACGATATGGGATGCCAGTACACTGACACCGGATACTACCGCTGCCGCTGCCAACAAGAGCATGGTCAACTGTAAGTAACGACTTTTCTTGATGCCGCCCTTATATCTTGCCAGGTGACCGATGATCACCCCATTTAACGGCGTGGTCAGCAGTGCCATGGTTTTTCCCAGAAGTGTAGCAATGTAATACAAGGTATTGGCCTCATCCCCTGCAATAAAAGGCACCAGAATCCGGTCCATATAAGAGACAAAGTTGGATAGAAACTCTGATACCGATAAGGTCAACATGGTTTTGCAGTTTTCCTTCACACGTGGAGACTGTTTCCACACCGGATTTGTGTAAATTTCTCCCCGAATGACCACATACAACAATGCCAGCAATTCTCCCGGCAGCAATACCAATACCCAATTATGGGTAAATTGATAACAAAAATAGCCTGCCAGATATCCTGCTGAAATCAACAGGTAATACAACAAAAAGCCTTTGTAATTGACCTTTAGCCGAAACTCCACATCTCCATAATACCGTAGCATGGTCACAAAAAACAACAGACACGTCAGAAGATATTGCTTCGGCACAAAAATCCCCTGCGCCAGCATCCCAACAAGCAAGACCAGCATGCCCACAGCACCGCCACACAACAGAAACAGGTTATAATCTCCATTGATGGTCTTCTGCTTATTAGACTCTACCATCCTTGCATAACTGGCTCCACAGCCAATGCCGGTGCCAATCAGGGTAATGATTGCCGTCACATACAGGTACACTCCCCCCTCTGCGGCCCCTAAGTGGTTGATCACCAGACGGTTCACAAAAAACTGCATGATCACGTTCATCACCACAAGTCCAAAAGCACCATATATAAAATCCGTGATAAACCCTCTAATTTGTTTCCAATTCATCGCACAACGCTTTCTAAACATATTCAAATTCAGAATCAGCTTGATTTGTTTCATTTTACACCATCTCGTTGTTGCTTCTCATCAAAGAACTTTGTATGCAAAATGTCTTCGAAAGTACACTTCTAACATCATTTTGGTACAAATACCCTGACTCTGAATCATCACCATATCCGCACCTGACTGAGATCACAGTGATCCCCCATCTGGGCTTCCACAGGCGGCGGTGTCATATAATCTCCATACATTCTGGTGAGAATGGCATCATAGTCTGCCGGTGCCTGATAGGCATGCCCGGACATGGTCAACGTGGTATCTTTAGCAAACCATTCCTTCTGATACATGGTATTGATCAGGTGGAACAGGTTGTTGCCATAAAAACACTGCCCCTTCTGTTTGTTCTTCCCGGTACCCCACTGGCAGACACGGTCATACCAACCAATCAGCTTTTGCGCCGGAATATGTCGTCCAATTCCAGACAGTACATTCACTATCAACTTGGAAAAACCGGTATAATCTTCCATATTTAATCGATACCGATGTCCCATGGATAATCCGTATATCACTATCATCATGGCATACTGCCCGTAATACCGCAGCCTGCTGTCTGGCACGTCATCCAAAATAAAGATGTCCAGATTGATATGATTATTGATTCCATGTCCATAATAGTCCTGTTCTTCCGTCTCATCAAACAATCTGGTGTTCAATTTTGTGATACAGGGTACAAAATCCCAGACTGCCTGTTCTCCCAGATCAGAAGGTTCTACAAAACCAAATCCCTCTCCCAGTTCTTCTCGCACAATTTTACGAAACTTCTCATACTCACTGCGCAGCATAGAAGTATCCGCATCATCATCCCAGGGAATGGCCGCTTTATGGCGCACTGCCCCAAGAAGCGTACCACTGTCGATAAAATAGCGGATGTGATGCTTTTTACACACCCGGTCTAACTCATCTAACAATTCCAAATGCACTGCATGGATCTGCTCTAATGTGACAGATTCTTTCATTTTTATCCTCGATTCCAATCTGTGCAAATTCCGTCTGTTATGACAAATCTCTGCACATGCTTTATTCCTGTTCCTCTGACTTCTCGAAATTCAACCGTTCTTCTTCTATGACCAAAGGCCGGTTCATCACACGCTGGTTGATGCTCAATACATACTCTCCGATCATACCGATGAAGAATGTCTGCACGGACAGCATGAGAAATACGCCAATGATCAGTGGCGCCATACCCGCCGGATAGTCATACCAGTGAAGCAGCTTCATCACAAAATACATGATAGCCACCAGAATAGACAAACAGCTGCTGCATGCCCCCAGTATGGTTGCCAGACGAATGCCCACCTTCGTATAGGAAGTGATGCTCAGCATTGCCGCATCAAACAATTTGTAAAAATTGTTGCTGGTCTTGCCGGCACGACGCTTGGGCTGTTCATAGGGAATCTCTTTCCGTCGATACCCCAGTTCTGCCACGATTCCCCGCATAAAAGGCGTAGGATCCTTCAGATTCCGGCACACATCCATAAAGGATTTGTCATACAGACCAGAACCGGTAAAATGTTCAATCTGCTCCACATCAGATAACTTCTTGATCAGCTTATAATAACAACTGCGCAGGAAATACATCACCGGGTTTTCCTTGCTGCTGGTCTTGATGCCAATGACGATTTTATAGCCTTCTT
>ONWL01000118.1 GCA_900321525.1 uncultured Eubacteriales bacterium | reverse complement strand
TGTGAATATAGGAGGTTTTAACAGATATGAAAAGAAGGAGTAAGATAGCTATTGATTTATTGCTGCTTGTAGTTATGATAGCTGTTTTGATGATCATAAATCACTTTTGTTTCAATCATGAGCCAATTGCATTGCAAGCAATCGTGAGTGGAGTGATCGCATTATTTTTCACAGTTGTATATAGGATAATTGTTCGGCACAGATAAAGAGTCAGTTTACCAGTATCTTTGCCGCAGTGCTGGTATTGGTGCTGACAGCGTGTGTCGTGTATATTTTTTCGGAATAGATGTGGATTTGATTGGAGGAAAGCATATGAAAAAATTTATAAAATCGTGTTATTGACCATTATTTCGATCTTGTGTATCATCATCAACACGTATTTTGAGGAATACAAGATGGTGGGAATATTGGGCATGTACCTGTTTTGTGTGATTGCGCTTTTGGTGAAAGACAAGAAATAGCCGGGATCTATTTGTGTCAGGGTACAGCAGGAACTGAGAATGATTGTGTAAGAGCATACGAGGAACGATATGGAAGCTGGGAAAAAGATATGGTATGAGGAACGTTTTTTGTCAAAAGCATTTTGCTTGGAATATGCCCGGACATTTAAGGCGGCTCATGAATGGGAACATATTTCAGACCGTTCGCTGGCGGCTGAGATCTTTTTTCATGCGGTTTTGTATTATAAGGGAATCTCTGCGGTTATGCCCTGGCTGCGTCTGGCAGGAAGTACGGTGACAGATGCCGTGGAGAAGATGGCTGCTTCGGTGGGAGATGGAATCGATGTAGAGAACGGAAGAGATACCAGAATCGTTTGCGGTATACAAAGATGGCGGGTTTATGAAGGATTTTACCTGATTTGTCCCAGTTGGTGATGAGCGGGAGGAATCCCCGGCAGAAATCAAATATAGCAGAGAAAAGCACCCATCTGTATTCTAACGGGCAATACCCAAAGAAGGATACAGATGGGTGCTTTTTTGCCTGGTAAATGCAATTTGTGGGAGAAACAACAGAGTTTGAAATACAGATAAACCCATAGGTTTTCTGGGAAAAAATGTTATATTGTCAGCATTTTTTGGACTGGAAAAATATTGTTAAAATTTTGACAAATTCCAGCTGTTTTGTCTTGACAGTGTGAAAAATAGACGATATAATGAAGGAAAATCAAGAGTTTTTAGGCTATTTTTGGAGACTTGTTTTCTGGAAATTCAGTTCTAAAATTCTTTATTTCATGCTATACATTCGGTATGTGATTGCTCCGGCATTGTTTGCTTTATGATGAATTCGTCATGATGCAGTTGCCATCATCTGCGAGGGTTTTGCAAGGCAAGATTCCCAGTTCTGCAAATTCTCATAAGGGAGAATCCACAGAATGTGTAAATACTCATAACAGCAAGGAGAGAAAAATGGGAGCAAAAATTACAATCATTGGTGCCGGTAGTGTAGGAGCAACGATTGCATATACAATGTCTAACATTGACATTGCATCTGAGATTGTGTTGATCGACATCAACAAAAAGAAGGTAGAAGGCGAAGTATTAGATATTACACAGGGAACCGCATTCAGAGGTCCCATCAGCATCGTAGGTGGAGAGTATGAAGATGCAGCTGGTTCTGATATCGTCATCATTACCTCTGGTGTGGGCAGAAAGCCTGGTCAGACCAGAATCGACCTGACACAGACCAATGTGAACATCTTAAAGAGCATTACGCCGGAAATCGTAAAGTATGCGCCAGACGCAAAATATATCATTGTCAGCAATCCGGTTGATGTACTTACTTATGTATTTACAAAGATTTCCGGTCTGCCAGAGAACCAGATTGTAGGTTCCGGTACACTGCTTGACACTGCAAGACTGCGTTCCACTATGTCTGATTTCTATAAGGTAAATCAGAGAAACTGTCATGCGTTTGTATTTGGTGAGCATGGGGATTCCTGCTTCGTTCCGTGGTCCTGTGCAAAGATCTCCGGTATTCCGTTAGAGCAGTATAAGGATCGTATGCCGGCAAGCATGGTTCCTGCAGAAAAGTGGGATTGCGAGAAGGTAGAAGAGCATGTGCGTACTTCCGGTGGTCAGATTATCGCCAATAAGGGTGCCACATTCTATGCTATCGCAAACTCTGTCATCGACCTGTGTAAGAAGCTGTTGTCTGCATATGATTCCATTGCGTGTCTTTCTTCTTTAATGCATGGCGAGTATGGCATTGAAGATGTATGCTTGAACGTGCTGACAGTAGTAGGTCCAAATGGTATCAAGGGCAAGATTGAGATGCCGCTGACCGATGAGGAAGTGGCAAAGCTAAAGCACAGCGCAGATGTATTAAAGGATGTCATCAACCAGATTGAAATCTGATTGTAACACAGGCGGTAAATGACAG
Organism: uncultured Eubacteriales bacterium; assembly: GCA_900321525.1. Classification (GTDB taxonomy): domain Bacteria; phylum Bacillota; class Clostridia; order Lachnospirales; family Lachnospiraceae; genus UBA2942. Next base: position 3,135 of record ONWL01000118.1, on the reverse strand, counting down.
CAGATTCTTTTTTTCAGAAACAGGAGAAGGAATCTGCTGTTGTGATGCCTGAAATAGTAACCCGGGATATCCGGATTAGGCCTGACAGACAGGCTGGAATTGGAGGAAATTCGCATGGAGTATCGTATTGAAAAAGATACTATGGGTGAAATGCAGGTACCTGCTGACAGATACTGGGCTGCCCAGACACAGAGAAGTTACCAGAACTTCAAGATTGGCGGCGAGCTGATGCCAAGAGAGATCACCAGAGCATTTGGGTATCTGAAGAAGGGTGCAGCCATTGCCAACCACAACTTAGGCAAGCTGGATGAGACGAAGAAAGAGATCATCTCTCAGGCATGTGATGAGGTGATCTCCGGTGCGCTGTTTGACCATTTCCCATTGGTGGTATGGCAGACCGGCAGCGGTACACAGTCTAATATGAATGCCAATGAGGTCATTGCAAACAGAGGCAATGAGATCTATGGCAGCAAGCTGCTGCACCCAAATGATCACATCAACATGTCCCAGAGTTCCAATGATACATTCCCTACCGCACTGCACATTGCTGCAGCTATGAGCATTGAGGACAACCTGTTCCCGGCTCTGGACCAGATGATTGCCACCTTAAAGCGGTTAGAGGATGAAAATACCGAGTACGTGAAGAGTGGACGTACCCATTTACAGGATGCAGTGCCGATCCGATTCTCTCAGGAGATCAGTGGTTGGAGATATATGCTGGAGAATAACAAGGCACAGTTAGAGGCTTCTCTGCCAGGTCTGAAGCGTCTGGCGCTGGGCGGTACCGCAGTTGGTACCGGTTTAAATGCACCGGAAGGTTTCGGTGAGGAAGTGGCAAAGGTCATCAGTGAACTGACCGGCAAGGATTTCACCACTTCTCCAAACAAGTTCCACGCACTGACATCTAAGGATGATGTGACATTTGCCCACGGTGCACTGAAGGCGCTGGCAGCAAACCTGATGAAGATTGCCAATGACGTACGTTGGCTGGCAAGTGGTCCAAGATGCGGTCTGGGTGAGATCTCCATTCCGGAGAATGAGCCAGGATCCTCCATCATGCCGGGTAAGGTCAATCCGACCCAGTGTGAGTCTATGACCATGGTAGCTGTACAGGTAATGGGCAATGATGCGGCAGTGGGCATCGCTGCATCTCAGGGCAATTTCGAACTGAATGTATTTATGCCTGTGATCGCATATAACTTCTTACAGTCTGTACGCCTGTTGGCAGACGGTCTGGTATCTTTCCATGACAATTGCGTGGTAGGCATCAAGGCAAATCCGGAGAAGATGAAGCACAACCTGTACAATTCTCTCATGCTGGTGACTGCGCTGAATCCATACATTGGATATGAGAACGCAGCAAAGACCGCAAAGAAGGCGTATAAGGAGAACATTTCTCTGAAGGAAGCTTGTGTAGAATTAGGTTTCCTGACCGCAGAGCGGTTTGACGAAGTATTCCATCCAGAAGAGATGGCGTAAGGATTGCAGGTGTCTGGGAACGGTTTCTCAGATGGATCAGGAAAATGGGGCGGCGGGATGGATGTGGAGTGACATTCATCCGGTCTGTCCATCAAACAGGGGAATTGAACAGGAACTCTGTGAAACCGCAGAAAGAAGCAGCGGCGGCAGGAATGCACAATTCCCTGAACACAAAAATCATATAAGGAGGGTGTGCACAACATGGTTTACAGTTATTATCCAGGTTGTACCCTGAAGACAAAGGCAAAAGATTTAGATATGTATGCCAGAAAGTCCGCAGAAGCGTTGGGCATCACGCTGGAAGAGATTCCGGAGTGGCAGTGCTGTGGTGGTGTGTATCCACAGGCGCAGGATGAGATTGCCACAAAGTTATCTTCTGTGCGCACATTGAACAGCGCAAAAGAAGCCGGTCATGATCTGGTGACTGTCTGTTCCGCCTGTCATCATGTGTTAAAAAGAGTCAATGACGACATGGCAAACAATGAGTATATTAGAACCAGAGCCAACAACTATATGGAGTTAGAAGAGCCCTATGCAGGCGAGACAAAGATCCTGCATTATCTGGAGCTGCTGCGTGATGTAGTTGGATTTGATGAATTGAAGAAGAAGGTAGTCAATCCGCTGACTGGTAAGAAGATCGCAGCATACTATGGCTGTTTGCTGCTTCGTCCAAGCGGTGTGATGGGCATGGATGATCCGGAAAATCCTTCCATTCTGGAAGATTTTATCAAGGCACTGGGGGCGACTCCTGTGGTTTATCCGTTCCGCAATGAGTGTTGCGGTGGTTATGTGACCATGCAGGATCCATCTCTGGCACAGAAGAAGAGCAACAAAGTGCTGGGTTCCGCAGAAGCACAGGGGGCAGAGATGGTCATCACAGCCTGTCCATTGTGTATGTATAACCTGAAGCACAACGGTACAGAGCATGATCTGCCGGTGGTATATTTTACAGAACTTCTGGCAGAAGCATTGGGCGTTAAGTAAGGAGGATGGATTCATGAGTATGAAGAGCAATGAGAGAGAAGAAATCCTTCGCATGAGCGGTGTGGATCCCACAAAGTGTATGAAGTGCGGCAAATGTTCCGCTTCCTGTCCCGCCTATGACGAGTTTGATATCAAACCCCACCAGTTCGCCAGCTACATCGCCAGAGGCGATATGTATGAGCTGATGCAGTCGAAGACAATCTGGAACTGTCTTGGATGCTTTGCCTGTGTGGAGCGCTGTCCCCGCGACGTGCGCCCGGGCAAACTGATCGACGGCGTCCGCCAGGCAGCCGTGAGGAGAAGGGGCGGCACGCACCTTCAGCCTGAGGATATCCCGTCCAGGATCGATCCGGATACACCGCAGCAGCTGCTGATGAGCGTACTGCGCCGTGAGAGAAAGTGAGGAGGTGAGTTAAGTGCAGAGAATCGGCGTATTTGTCTGTCACTGCGGAAGCAATATCGCAGCGACGGTCGACGTTGCGGCAGTAGCCGAGGCGGCAAAGAGCCAGCCCGGAGTTGTGTTCGCAACGGATTACACCTATATGTGCTCTGAGAACGGGCAGAATCTGATCGCAGATTCCATCAAAGAATATGGACTCACCGCCGTCGTGGTATTTTCCTGTTCGCCGCGCATGCACGAAGCCACCTTCCGCAAGGTGGCCGACAAGGCAG
>ONWL01000116.1 GCA_900321525.1 uncultured Eubacteriales bacterium | reverse complement strand
CCACTAACTCCTCCGGTAATTGTACATCACTGGTGTCAATGGGAACTGGTGTGTATCCTTTTTCGTGTTATGTGGACATGTTGTGTTCTCCTTCTTTTTTCCAAACATATACAAGACATCCTTATATATACCAATCATTCTCCCACTTGTTTCAGTGCCTTGTCCTCCTTGATTTCCTGAATGATTTTCCCAATATTACTAGTCAGTTTCCCAACTGCATTTTCAATATCCTGATTCAGGTTCCGCTCTTGGGAAATTGCCACATCAATATTGGCAGCAAGTTCACCGATGGCTGGATTTTCTTTCGGATTCATCCCACTCCTTTCTGTAAACAGAGCCGCTATATATCGGCGTTTTCCCACCTTCCGATTTGCCAGAACATCCTCTGCATTCGATACAATCATATCTTCATAAGAATTCTCATAATGCAAAAGAAGAAACAGTTCAAAACTTGGATTTGTAACAGCAAAAATTGTATTCTTCTGACCAAGCTTTAAGATTTCCTGATATTGCTTCTCTTTCTTTTTATAAATGTCTGCATCAAACACGACAATCATTTGATCGCATTTGGAATCAAAATGATTTGCAGTCACCTTTTTCTGACTTTCCGCAAATTCAATTAACGCTTTCGGATTAGATAATGTTTCATGTTCTCCGGTTTTTTCCATCAAACGAATATCAATCAGCGGGTGGATTCCTAACTGTTTCCGTAAATCTATCAGTTTTTTGAAATACCACACCTCAGTATTCGATCCTTCACAGATAAAAAAATATTTTTTGTATGGTTCTATCTGTTTTTCTTGATCCGATGAACGCTTATTCCAATCTGTATATGTACGGACAGGGGTCATGACTATTCCCCCTTTCCAAATGCAAAACTGGTAAACACCGGAATTGCTCCATACCGTCCTTCAAGATATGCTTTGCTCAGTTTTTTATCATATCTTTCTTTGAAACGATCCAGCGAATAAATAGAACTTACATTGTTTTCATCTCTTTCAATAAACCAGATTTCGTCTCTGCGAAACAGTTCCTGATCCATGATAGAAGATTCATGGGTAGTAAATATAAGCTGTGTACGGTCATCTTCATGAAACTCATCAAATAATCTCAGGAAACGCTCCGTAAGCTTCGGATGCAGACTTCTCTCCAGTTCATCCACTATAAATACGGTATCATCCTGTTTCATCAAAAGCATATCCATTAAATCAAACAATCTGCGTGTACCATCTGATTCATCTCTAAACTCAAAATCATAAATAGATTTACCATGACGCATTTTAATCGTAGTTATTTTAGGTTCCTCATTTTCATTGGCTTCAATGTTGAAGAAAGAATTGCCTGTTCTCCCTGACATACGGAAATACGTCACTCCGGAACCAGACATGTGTTTTCCAACTTTTTCCTTCACATCCTGAAAGATTTGTTCTGGAAGCATCTTCGACAGATCATTCAAATCAATCTCCTCAATCCGAATACTGGAAATCCCTGTATCAAATGTCCGAATCAGATCATTGATCAACGCCAGCGTATCTGTATCATAATAATATTGAAAATTTGTCAATCTGGAATGAGGTGTAAAAATAATAATATGATTGCTTAACCAGTCATATACCGTCTGAAATACCTGCAAGTTTGAATCCGCTGGAAATTTTTTTCCACGGTTCATTTCTGCCAAAAACAAACCTGTCATATTGTCCTCAAAATCCGTAGCATAGGTATCAAAACGCATCCGTTCTTCTTTGGTTAAGCTGACTGATTGATCAAGTTCCGGTTTCGACATATGCTCTCTTTCAAAGATGCACCTCGATGATCCATTTTGATAAAGTTCGTACAACCACTCTCCTGTCACCAACCGATTCATAAGCACAGCTGAAAATCCATATGCATAAAACTTGCCATCCATTGAAAACTGTATTTCAAAAGTACTCGGCTTCTTTTCATTATCCTCACTGCATCTGCAAAAATTTCTTGCGCTCCAAACAGGAAGTCCCGTTTCCAGAGTCGCTTTAAAAAACCTGAAAAAATCCACCAGATTTGTTTTACCGGAAGCATTTGCTCCATAAACAATTGCATGTTTCAACAATCTTGTATGACTGCCCACCTGAATCCGATGATTTGTCTTTGACCTGATCTTCGTTGATGATATCATGGTAAACTTGGTCATCTTATGAAAAGATTTAAAATTCTCTACTGAAATCTGAGTCAGCATACATCATTCTCCTTTCGCATTGATCCTGTTTCTATTATATCCTATCGCATCGGATTCGTCAATTTATCATTTGTTTATTTGACGATTTTTTCTCTAAATATACCATCATTATATCACATTTTGTGCGTTTATGTTCGTTTTTTTATAAAAACCAATCCATATTATTATATCACAAAACCCTGATTCTCATTCATATAAATTTTATTTTTAGTATTTATCATTATAAAAACTTTATCTACGCACCACAGGGCTGCTACACCTTACGGTACAGCAGCCCTGTGTCACATTTATTGATTCTCTTGCAGATGCAATCCTATTACATTTACATTGCTTCACTATGATACGCATAGCGATCTCTGTATACTGTTTCCGGAGCAATGTCTATTTCCCCATTATGCCACGTAATCACTCCGTGAAATAGTAAATGTAATATCCATCATCCACTACAAAAACGAATACCCCATCAGATATTCATCCACCGCCCTTGCAGCTTCTCTTCCTTCCCGGATGGCCCATACCACCAGTGACTGTCCTCTATGCATATCCCCTGCGGTGAAGACTTTCTCCACGCTGGTCTGGTATTTGCCTGTTTCGGTCTGGACATTGGTTCTGCCATTGACTTCTACGCCAAAGGCTTCTGTGACGTAGCTCTGACTACCTAAGAAACCTGCTGCGATCAGCACCAGATCCGCTTCCAGTTCGAATTCACTGCCTTCAATCGGCACCATGCGCATCCGTCCGGTTTCTTCATCCTTCTGAGATTCCAGCTTCACACAGATCAGCTTACACAGATCGCCGACTTCATTCTTTACAAATTCTTTCACAGTGGTCTGGTACAGTCTTGGATCCTGCCCAAACAGGGCGATGGCCTCTTCCTGACCATAGTCGGTCTTCAACACTCTCGGCCACTCCGGCCAGGAGTTATTTGGCAGACGCTTTTCCGGGGGCTTTGGCATCATCTCTAACTGGATGACAGACTTGCAGCCGTGACGGATGGAAGTGCCCACACAGTCGTTGCCGGTATCACCACCGCCGATGACCACTACATTTTTATCCTTTGCAGAGATATAGTTGCCATCTGCCAGGCCGGAGTCCAGCAGACTCTTAGTGGTTGCTTTCAGGAAATCTACTGCAAAATAGATGCCCCCTGCCTCTCTGCCTGGTGCCTGGATGTCTCTTGGATTGGAAGCACCGCATGCCAGCACCACTGCGTCATACTGATCCATCAATGCCTGTGCATCATAGTCCGCTCCCACATTGGCACCTGTCACAAACTGTACCCCTTCTGCCTTCATGATTTCGATCCGGCGCAGGATATACTGTTTTTCCAGTTTCATATTGGGGATGCCGTACATGAGCAGTCCACCTGGACGGTCACTGCGCTCATATACGGTGACTTGGTGACCTCTCCGATTTAGCATCATGGCAGTTGCCAGTCCGGAAGGACCAGAGCCAATCACTGCCACCTTTTTGCCGGTACGAACTTCTGGCGGTTCCGGCTTGACCCAGCCTTCCTGATAAGCCGTTTCGATGATGGACAGCTCATTGGCCCGACAGGTAACCGGGTCACCGTTTAAGCCGCAGGTGCAGGCTGCCTCACACAGGGCAGGGCACACCCGCCCTGTGAATTCTGGAAAACAATTGGTCTTTTGCAGACGCTCATAGGCCTGTTTCCAGTTGCCGGTAAAGATCAAATCGTTCCACTCCGGTACCAGGTTATGTAATGGGCATCCGGATACCATCCCTTTGATGACCTGACCATTCTGGCAGAATGGTACGCCGCAATCCATACAGCGGGCACCTTGCTTCTGCCGTTCCTTTTTGGACAGCATATCGTGAAATTCATTGAAATTTTGAATTCTGCCAAGGGGCGAAGAAGCCGGGCAGTTTACTCTATCATATTCTATAAATCCGGTTGGTTTTCCCATATTCTTCTCCTCCTACTCTCTGGTGCAGGCATAAAATGCCTCGATGGTTGCCTGCTCACTGCTGAGTCCCTTTTCTTCCATCTGTACAATCATGTTTTGAATCTTCTTGTATTCATGTGGGATGATCTTCTTGAACCTGGGCAGATATGCCTCAAAGTTCTCTAACACTGCCTTTCCTTTTGCAGAGTTGGTATTGGCCACATGATCCTGGATGATGGATTTCAGTTCGATGATGTCATATTTCTCTGTCACCGCTTCCATGGCCACCAGTTCCTTATTCAGTCTGGAATATAAGGTATTATTTTCATCCAGTACATAAGCGATACCACCGCTCATACCTGCCGCAAAGTTCTTTCCTGTGGGTCCTAAGATGACGGCACGACCACCGGTCATATATTCACATCCGTGATCACCCACTCCCTCTACCACTGCGGTGGCACCAGAGTTGCGGACACAGAACCGTTCTCCGGCAATGCCGTTGATGTACGCCTTGCCGCTGGTGGCACCATACAATGCCACATTCCCGATGATGATGTTTTCCTCTGCCTTGTACTTTACACCCTTTGGTGGATAGACGATGAGTTTTCCGCCGGACAGACCCTTCCCAAAATAATCATTGCTGTCACCGGTCAGTTCCAGTGTCAATCCCTTCGGAATAAATGCACCAAAACTCTGTCCACCACTGCCTTTACACTTGACCGTGTAAGTGTCCTCTTCCAGACCATCCTCATACAGTGCGGTGATCTCAGAACCAAAGATGGTACCCAGAGAACGGTTGACGCTGTTCACATCAATTTCAATGCTGCGACGTCTCTTCCCCTTTAATGCAGAACCAAGCTTGCTTAACAGCACACTTTCATCTACAGACTCATTTAACTTAAAGTCAAATACATTCTTATGGGTATACCCTGCCAATGGCTCTTTTGCAAAGGTGGTATCCAGCACACGGCTTAAGTCCACTTTGTCTGCACGATCAAAACCGGTCTTTTTCTGTACCAGCAGATCGGTACGTCCGATCAGCTCATCTACTGTATGAACCCCCAGTTTTGCCATATATTCCCGCATTTCCTGTGCCACGAACCGCATAAAGTTCACCACATATTCCGGCTTTCCTGCAAAACGCTTTCTCAGTTCCGGATTCTGGGTGGCCACACCTACCGGACAGGTATCCAGATTGCAGACACGCATCATAACGCAGCCCATAGTTACCAGTGGAGCCGTTGCAAATCCATACTCCTCTGCCCCCAGCAATGCCGCAATGACCACATCACGGCCAGTCATCAGTTTGCCGTCTGTCTCTAAGATGACCTTATCACGCAGTCCATTCATGATCAGTGTCTGGTGGGTTTCTGCCACACCCAACTCCCATGGCAAACCTGCATTGTGGATGGAACTTCTTGGTGCGGCACCGGTACCGCCG
>ONWL01000178.1 GCA_900321525.1 uncultured Eubacteriales bacterium | reverse complement strand
TGCGGTCTCCTGTAAGGCACCAGACAGCATTTGGGAAGGAAGACAGTCTGCATGCAACCGGTAATCCGATACAGGTTCCTGTTCCTCGTCGGCAAACAGCCTGTGTATGGTCGGTCCTTCCAACCATTTATCCAATGAGATACCTAGTTCCGGCAACGACATAGAAGGTAGAAAAGAAAGGGTATCCTCTAGCAGCCTTAATAAAACCACACTGTACCGACTTTCCTCTGCATCCAACATCTGTTCCAACAGATATCTCCCATTTTCATCCAACAATGTATCATATTGCTGTAGCCACACATCCTCTACAGACATACCATACAAATAAAGTCCATAGGTAGAAGGGCGAAGTTCTCCTGCCAGCCATTGCTGGTACGCTTCTTTTAATGTCTGCTGTCTGTCACTTTCCAACTGTCCATCCCATGCAAGCAGTTCGTATTTCTGCCACAATGCCCTGTTGTAAGCTGCTTCTATAGACTGTGCCGCAGTCTGCTTTGCCATAGACAAAACAGACTGACAGCCATACATCCTGGCCGTTTCCAACATGACACCTGTCACACCTATACAGACTACCATACACAGACAGAGAAAAACGGTAATGCTTCCTTTGTTTTTCATCTTTTAGTCCCCGATTTTCCTCTCTCCTGACGTGCCATATCAGATTTTCAATGCATCTTTGGAAACATTTTTCAGCAACTTCTGTACCAATGCAGTCAACTGATCCTTAAAGATCACCACAAGGGCAATGAGCACCACCAGAATCAGTATGACTTCCACCACACCAACCCCTTTGTTATCTGACCGGTGCCAAAAAACCAGTTCTCTCCAACCGGACTTCCAATCTACCGGCTGTAACTCCATCTGCTCCAAACTCCACTTTATTTCCTGTCCCATTTGTATATCCTCCATTCCTTTGTGCTACCGGCATATGCGGACTTACATTCGCATAAATGCCGGTACCATCACCACCACGATCACAACCCCCAGCATGAGAAACATGGGCAGCATCATCTTGGTCTCTGCTTCTTCTGCCCGTTTTCTCGCTAGGTTTTTTCGCTCTTCCATTGCCTGAACAGCCTCTCCTTCCAGCAATTGCGCCAATCCGGGATTTCCCTGTCGAACAGTCTGCTCCAAAAGCATCCCAAATCGGCGATAGGCATACAGTTCACATCGATTGCCAAATTCCAGATATGCCTTTGTTTCCTGCATCCCGCCCGCCATCTGGCGACTGGTCAGTGCCATTTCTTCCAGTGCGTAGGAAAACTGTTGTTCCTCTGTTTCTTTTTCTTGTTCATAAGTTTGTACCATCTTTTGCCAGCAGCTGCGCACCGGCAATCCACAACGCAGTAAGATGGCAAACCGAGAAGCAATGCATCCATATTCCTGTTGTAACAGACAACTGCGCCTCCGATACCCCTCCTTAATCTGTTGTCGGTATCCAAACACCATTCCAAAAGCAGCCACCCATCCCACTGCAAACAAATATAGAACCGTCATATCCGGTGGACTCTCATATCCCAACAGATGCCCATCTATCTCCGTTGGGAGTGAGACATATTGATCTGTACGAGTTCGCTCCTCCTGCTCTATGATCTGTTCCGTCAACTTTCTGCTGTAGTAGACACTATTCCTTACAGGCGGCAAAATTTTTACCGGAATCCTCTGGACCACCGTCTCTCCCTGATAAGTAAGCACTGCCGTCAATTCTGCCAATTCCGCTTCCTCTAACTCCTGGTTTCTGACAGTGCCGTTGCTTCCCAACACATCGATATTGCTGCTGTCCCAGGAAATGGCTATGCCTCCATCCAATGTTTCTGGTAGTTCCAAATCAAAATATACCTCTTCCAAGGAAGTATTGCGCCCCGCAATCCGATCTGCCAGTGTCTCCGCAGCTTCTGCCAGCAGTGTCGCACTATCTGTCTGCTGCCAGCCATTGATGGTGACTGAAATTCTGGTCCTTTCATCCAGTCCATCTAGCTGGAGTTCATATGCTGCACTTTCTTCCCATTGCTCCGGTCTTTGTAACAAAGTGCCATCTTCCCTTAAGGGTATATCATTTTTCATAGACAAGAACAGGCACAACATACAAATGACCAAACCTGTCAGCCATCCATAAGTAACATACTGGAGTTGCCGTAAGAAATAGTCTTCCTTGCTGCTTTTTCCAATTCTGACTGCCTGATATCTGCAAAAGTTCTTATCTCTTTCCAGTTCTTTGTTCTTTCCCAGACTGTCCCATAAAAGTAACATCCCCATCATATACCTGTCATACAACCAGGCTCCCATAGACAACAGACACAATGGCAAGGAAACCTTCTTTCCAGTCTGATTCTCCTGAAATCGACAAAGTTGTGCCAGTTCTTCTTTCTTATACCGACAGTTCCACATCCATCCTGCCAATAAGACTGCCAGTATACTTGCAAAAAAGTATCTCACCCTGTTTCCTCCTGTTGTCCACCATATCCATTCTGCTACACCTGAATATCAGAAATCCTTCGCCCCAACCAGACTGCTGTTAGATATACCACCAGACATCCTGTCATAATCATATTCCCAAAGAAAGTCTCATACATTTCCGCTAACATATCCGGTGATGCCACATTCAGGTATACCATGAGCAGAATAGGAATGGTTTCCAGCACATACATCTGAAGTTTCTTAGATGCAATAACGGTTTTGATTTCCTCTTCTGTCTGCATCAAAAGGGTGATTTCATACACCGCCGTCTGGATAATCTGCACCATAGAACCACCACTGCGCTTTGCCACCGACAATACTTCTGCAAACTGTCTGACTTCCTGTATAGGGCACCGTCCTGCAAAATCTTCCCACGCACGCTCTACCGATCGATTGTGCCGAATCTGCATCAACATCCCATGCCATTCTGCTGCCAATACACCGTGCCCCTTCTCTGCCTGCAGACGGACATCCGTCTGCTCCATGGCATTCTCAATGGAACGGCCTGCCTGCATATAACTCTGCAGCTGCTGCAACACATCACGAAACTCCTGTCTGAACTGCCGTTCTCTGCGTTTTCTGCAAATCTGCCGGACAAATCGATGATAAGGTAGAATAGCAAGAATGGCTACAAATCCCAGCCAGAACCTGTGATAAAACACCCAGGCAAATATCATGGCAAACAGCAGTCCTGCCAGATCAAATCCCACATATACATACCACATCACTTCACTGCCGAAACTGTTCCGGGAGTCTGTATCCTGCCCGAAGAAGTTTTCCGTCTCTGCTAAGAGGTTCCCCTGACCAAACCAGCTTTCCCTGTACTTTTCCATCTTTTTCTCCTGTCTCTGTAAATGTGAAGAGAGAATGCAGATTAATCTCCTCTCCATCCATTCCTGTAATCTCCTGAATGGAAAGTACCTTCCGACTTCCATCCCGCAATCGTCCCAATTGAACCAAAATCTCAATGGCTGAACTGATCTGTCTGCGCACAGCAGACAACGGCAGTTGCATTCCCATCAAGACCATGGTCTCCATCCGAAACAACATGTCCTTTGGACTGTTCCCGTGACCAGTAGACATGGAACCATCATGGCCTGTATTCATGGCCTGTAACATATCAAGTGCCTCTTCAGAACGAATCTCCCCAACGATAATCCGATCCGGCCGCATCCGCAAACTGGTCCGCAGTAAATCCCGAATGGTCACACTCCCTGTTTGCTCTGTATTGGCCGGCCTGGCTTCCAGACGAACCAGATTTTCCAATGGCAGCTGCAATTCTGCAGAATCCTCAATGGTAATCACCCTCTGGTCTTTCGGAATCCATGCTGCCAGTGCTCCGAGAAAAGTAGTCTTGCCGCTTCCTGTTCCACCGGAAATGAAAATATTATAACCACTGGTTACCAGTACCTTCAAATAGGCGGCTGTTTCTGCATCCACGCTACCCCACGCAATCAACAGGTCCATTCAACGCCACTGGCGGCAACACCACATTTACCCTGTCTCCATTCTCCAGTCTGGCATCTGCAATGGGACTGGCTTCATTGACCTGACGATTGACTTTGGAAACAATGGTCTGTATCATATCCTCTAACCGATCTGTAGAAGAAAACTGCTTTTCATACCGCTGTAATACACCCTTTTTCTCTATGAATATCAGGTCAGGACCATTGACCATGACTTCTGTCACCTCTGGATCTTCTATCACATCACTGAGCACATCATATCTGCAAAATGTGTCAAACAGTTCCTTTCGATACTGTCTGCGCTGCACAACAGATAAATATGATGTGGCAGATGTTTCCCGTATGACTCTGTCGATCACCTCTTTCAGTTCTGCTTCGCTCATATCCCCTTGTTTTTCTAACTGCCGCCAAACCTGTCTGACCAGTTCTTCTCTCCTCTCGCTCATGCTGGCTCTCCTGACAGGACATGACGTACATAATCACCAAATGGGGTACATTGCAGCTGTATCAATCCAGGCATGGTTCCATTCCATGTGAACTCCGGCAAAGATATCTCTTGTATCCGCCCTAAAAGTTCAGTCTTCCCACTCTGCCTGAGACCTTCTAAAAAGAATTCTGTCTTCTCTTTGGCAACCCACTCTTCCCGTACCGGTAAAAACACTCTGCTGCATGTCTCAAGAAGCTTCACCGGTTGATACAGTGCCTCTGCTGCATCCAGTAGAATCCTGTCATATACACCGCAAGTGCGCAGCCATCCAAGCAGTCCCTGTAAACTTTCCCATGAAATCTCCCGCACATCTTCCGGATCCCGCACTGGAAGAATCACATCCAATCCTTCCCATCTGCGCACCAGTTCTGGCAAATGATCTGACAGAGTTCCCTGTTCAAACTGGTCCAGCACATCTGCCAAATCTGCACCGCCTTCCAAACCGCAAAGTTGTTCCACTCCTTTACCATATTCCAGACTCAGATACAGTGTCCTGACTTTCTGGGCAGACTGCTGCCCATACAGCAATGCAAACATGGTCTTCCCACACCTCTTCACTGGTGAGTACACAGCAATACAATCTGCCTGAGCAACATCCTCTGGCTGAATCAATGGTGGTCTCAATGCTTCATAGCACGCTCGAAGCACGTCAACGATCTTCTCCATAGACTGATACTTATAAACCGTCCGTACTTCCCTGCCCAAATACACCATTTCTGATGCACAGATCTCCTCTGTCAGCAATAAAACCTTCCTGATGGGTAATGCTCCAATCTGTTCATTGTACGCATCTGCCCCGATGAGCAGCACATCTATCTTACCTGATGCTGCCATATGAACCACCATCTCCTCTTTCGTCAGAGTCACCACCTGAAACGGCACACGATGCCGAACAGTCAGATAACCTGTCAGTCCTCTGGCATACCCCTGATCCCCTTCGTATACTGCTAATACCTGCTTCATCCTTCTCCTCTTTACCCCATCCACCATGCTACAATACCTGCTGCCAGTGCTCCAATCAGCGCAAATATCCCCAGATGAATGGTATCCTCCTGTCTTAAAACTGCCGGATACTGGTACCACACACGTCCTGCCATACACCGCTTACAATACCAGACAAACAGCTGCATCCGCTTTTGCAGTCTGCCGGTTATCAGCATCTTCACCAGTGCAAATACACCGGCAAATAACAGGGTACAGAATATGATAGAAACTGCCGGCATCCCACCACGAACCGCACCAATGATGCCAAACAGTTTCCAATCTGCACTCCCCATCATCCTGCCAAGCCAAAGCAGAAAAAATGGTGCTGCAAATAAAAGGAAGCGCACCAGATACCCGACAGTGCCTGACCATCCGTCCCACCATGACAGACACAACCCCAATCCAAACGCACCTCCTGTCAACCAGACAGGAATCACCCCCTTCTTTCCATCTGTATAGGCAGCCATAGCCAAAAATCCATACAACAATGCTCCATTACAAAATGCTTGCATCTTCCCACTCACTCCCTGTTTTCTCAAGCACGATTTCTTTCTGGCAAGACCGCAGCTGCTGACCACATGGATCCCATCTCCTGACAGATCTGTAATTTC
>ONWL01000113.1 GCA_900321525.1 uncultured Eubacteriales bacterium | reverse complement strand
AGGTAGATAGGGCGGAGGTGGAAGCGCAGTAATGTGTGGAGCTGACCGTTACTAATCGGTCGAGGGCTGGACCAGAGGGTCCGGTTTGAGAAGGGTAAAGAAATCGGAAAAAGAATTCAAAAAAGTATTGACTGTATGCAGTTTTGAAGGTACACGTAAGTGAATATGGAGCGGGGTGTGGCTCAGCTTGGCTAGAGCGCCTGGTTTGGGACCAGGAGGTCGCAGGTTCGAATCCTGTCACCCCGATTGTGCGCGAGTGGCTCAGTTGGTGGAGCACGACCTTGCCAAGGTCGGGGCCGCGGGTTCGAGTCCCGTCTCGCGCTCTAGGAAACCTCTTGATAAACAAGAGGTTTTTTGTTATGTAAAAATATGCATTCTGCTTGTGAGACAGCATAACAAAAATAACCCCATCTCATTTTCAGAGACAGGGTTGGGTCAAAAACATTTTGTCTGGTATTGTTCGATGGATTATGCCTGATAAACAACCTTTCCTTCACAGATAGTATAATGCACCTTGCCGTATAATGGTTGTCCAGTAAATGGAGAATTAGAGGCTTTGGAAGCATAGCTGGTAAATGTCTGGATTTCTTCCGGGTCAAACAATACCAGATCGGCTCTGGTGCCCGGTTCTAAAGTACCTCCATCCAGGTGATACAGTTGTAAAGGGTTATAACTCATTTTTCGGAGCAGTTGCGCCAGTGTCAGATGCCCGGGGCGAACCAAATTGGTGATGCCCAGTGGCAGGCTGGTTTCCAGTCCAATGATGCCACTGGGTGCTTTTGTGAATTCCCGTTCCTTTTCTTCCTTGCTGTGAGGGGCATGGTCAGTGGCAATATATTCAATGGTATTATCTGCAAGTCCGGCAATGATTGCCTGACGGTCTACCTCTGTCCGAAGAGGGGGATTCATTTTGGCAAGTGTACCATGTTCTAAGACAGCATCTTCTGTCAGCGAAAAATGATGAGGGGTTGCTTCTGCATGGACATCTGCTCCTAGTGCTTTGGCCTGTGCCACAATGGAAACAGCCTCCTTGCTGCTGATGTGCTGGATATTGACGGAAGCTCCTGTGGTAAGCGCCAGCATGGCATCCCGTGCACTTAATACATATTCAGCAGCAGCATATGCGCCTTCTAATCCCAACTGTTTAGAAACTTTGCCATGATGTACCCCCGGATTTTGGATAAAAAGAGGATCTTCTTCATGAAAACTGAGAGGTACATGCAGAGCAGTAGCTTGTTTCATGGCCTCTATTACCAATGCCTCATCACAGATCGGCACACCATCATCTGTAAAGCCCACAGCCCCTGCCTGTGCCAGTGCCTGCATATCCGTCAGTTCTTTTCCAAGCATTCCCTTTGTGATGGTAGCAGTAGGCAGGACACGAATGCTGGTTTTCTTTCCCTCTTCTAATACATATTGCACCAATTCGGGAGAATCTACAGGTGGCTTGGTATTTGCCATGGTAATGACAGTAGTAAACCCACCTGCTGCTGCGGCTGCTGCACCGGTTCGGATATCTTCTTTGTAAGTAAATCCAGGATCACGGAAATGTACATGGATATCCACCAGACCGGGAGCTACCACCAGTCCGTCAGCCTGAATCAGCGCATCATATGGTTCATGGGAAAGGTCAGTGCCGATTTTGGCAATGCGTCCATCTGTAATGAGAAGATCTCCTGTTTCATCCAGTCCAGAAACAGGATCAATCAAACGTCCATTTGCAATTCGTAAAGTGCTCATAAGTGTCTCCGTTTCGAAAAAATGTATTTATCCAGAACCAGATAGAGAAAAAGCGTTCAAGTGGCTCTGAACAGTAAAATTCAGCAAAATGCGTTATAGGTATCATACCATGTTTTACATGCTTGTGCTACTGTTTTCTGAAAGCGGAAACACAGATTGACATTTATTTGTCAAATTGATATAATTTGTTTATCTTAAGAGAAAGGTGAAGTTGGGAAAAATATGCGTTGCATGCTTGCATGGATAAGCATATTTTGACACAAGTTCATGTGGCGACAAGCCACAGCAAGATGTAGCGAAGCGGAATTGCGTTGGCTCGGTTTTTTGATACAAGTTCATGTGGCGATAAGCCACAGCAAGATGTAGCGAAGCGGAATCAAGTTGACCCCGAACATTTTGTATCAAATAGAAAGTATTAGTGTGTCTGGGACGAGGAAAAGATGGAACATAAAGAAATATCAAGGGCAGTCATTAAACGTCTGCCACGTTATTACCGATATTTAGGGGAATTGTTGGAAGAAGGAATTGAGCGAATTTCTTCAGGTGAACTCAGTGAGCGTATGAAGGTCACTGCTTCCCAAATCCGTCAGGATCTGAATAATTTTGGGGGATTTGGGCAACAAGGGTATGGATATAATGTAGCGTATCTTTATACAGAGATTGGAAAAATTCTGGGATTGGATCAGAAGCATCATGTGATCATTGTGGGTGCAGGAAATCTGGGACAGGCACTGACCAATTATACAAATTTTGAAAAACGTGGTTTTATTATTAAAGGCATGTTTGACATCAATCCCCGTTTGATTGGTATGACAGTGCGGGGGATTCCAGTGTACCCTTTGGAGGAGTTACAGCATGTTATTGAGAAAGAACAGGTGCAAATTGCAGCATTGACCATTCCAAAGGGACAGGCAGGAGAGATGGCAGACCGACTGGTTTCTTATGGCATTAAGGCAATCTGGAATTTTGCTCATACAGATTTGAATGTACCAGATGATGTGATGGTAGAGAGTGTGCATTTGTCAGACAGTTTGATGCGTCTTTCCTATCGATTGTCCAGTGAAACAAAACGTATGGACGAGTAACATTATGTTTTCTGAAACTTGATACCTATCGAAATGAAATCGTTACTTGCGCTATGCAGACGAGTAACACTGTATTTTTTGGAAATTTGATGATTCAATTTGCACAAATAGTACCTGATATAAATTTGGAGATAACGACAGATTTTTTTGGAAGTATCCGATTTTGCTTACAAAGAAGCATTTTTTTTGCTACAATAAAAATGGTAGTGTAACTGTGAGAGGAACAAACAGTTACAGGATTATTTTTGCAGAGAATTTGGCTCGGAGCCCCAAATGATCGTAAAGTCCGTTACTGGCTTTCGCATCCGCAAGGTTGCTCCAGTATGGAGGGTTTGTATGTTTGCAGAGGGTGATTATATTTCTTACAGTTGTTATGGTGTGTGCAAAGTAGAAGGAACAACGATGATGGATGTACCGGGTGGAGAAGAGCCACGCATGTATTACATCTTAAAGCCAGTCTATGAAAACAGTGGTACGGTATACAGTTCGGTAGAAAATGTGAAGTTGCTGCGTAGACCGATTTTGACGAAAGCTGAGGCCAACAGCCTGCTGAAAGAAACTTCTCATCTGGAACCGATTTCTACAAGTGACAAAAAGCAGTTAGAGGAACAGTGCAAGGTTGCAGTACAGTCAGGAGAATGTGTAGAATGGATGAAGGTCATCAAGACACTGACCTATGAGCGCCTGATGCGTCAACAGCAGGGGAAGAAGATGACTGCCACCAATGAGCGTTATCTGAAAAATGCAATGGATAAGCTTTGTGGAGAACTTGCAGTGGTACTGGAGCAGGATAAGTCGCAGGTGGAGGAGATGTTAGAGGAACTGTTGAAACAAAGTATTTTATAATAGAAATCAGAGCAAAGAAAGGATATTCCGGCGAAATGGAACAAGCCAGAATATCCTTTTGTTATGTTTAGAGAATTGTCATCGGCAGGTAATATCTGTTTTACAGATTTTCCTCTTCTTCCTCTTCTTTGGTCTTAGGACGGTTCTTTCCCCCTTCCTTGAAGTTCAATTCCCAGTCACGCTCCTCCATAGGGCGGTATTTGGTATGGTGTCCTACATACTTGTAAGCTGGACGGATGATCTTGCCACCGCTGACCAGTTCTTCAATGCGGTGTGCACTCCAACCGGAAATTCGGGAGATGGCAAACATAGGGGTGAACAACTCTTCTGGCAGTCCTAGCATGGTGTATACAAAACCGCTGTAGAAGTCTACATTTGCACAAACAGGCTTGAATACATTTCTTCTGCTTGTGATCAGATCTTTGGCAATCCGCTCGACATTCTCATATAACTGGAATTCCCGCTCTAAGCCTTTTTCTGCGGACAAGGCACGGGCATATCCCTTTAAGACATCTGCTCTTGGATCGGACAGAGAGTAGACTGCATGTCCCATACCATAAATCAGTCCGGCATTGTCAAAAGCCTTTTTGTCCAAAATGGCATTCAGATAATCGGTCAATGCATTCATATCTTCCCAGTCTGTTACATGTTCTTTGATGTCCTGGAACATATGCTGTACTTTAATGTTGGCACCGCCATGTTTTGGCCCTTTCAGAGAACCAAGAGAAGCGGCAATGGCAGAATAGGTATCGGTACCGGTAGAAGTCACCACATTGGTGGTAAAGGTGGAGTTATTACCGCCGCCATGTTCTGCATGAAGGACGAGAGCCGCATCCAATACACGCGCCTCTAATTCTGTATAAGTGCCGTCAATGTGCAGCATACGCAGAATGTTTTCCGCAATAGACAACTCCGGTTTGGGATTGCGAATCAGCAAACTTTTACCCAAGTGGTAGTGACGATATACATGATAGCCATATACACTGATCAGCGGGAACAGTGCGATCAGGCTCAGACACTGGCGCAATACGTTGGCAATGGAGGTATCATCTGGATTCTGGTCGTATGTATACAGAGTGAGAATACAACGCTGTAACACATTCATCATATTTTCTGTAGGAGCTGTCATGATGATATCACGGACAAATGTTTCCGGAAGGGTTCTCATGTCAGCCAGAATGTTTTGAAACAGTGCAAACTGTGTTTCGCTGGGCAGCTGGCCAAACAGCAGCAGGAAAGTGGTTTCCTCAAAAGCAAAACGCTTGCCTTCTGTGCCCTTGATCAAATCTTTGATATTGTATCCCTGATAATATAATCTGCCCAGAGCAGGATAGGTCTGTCCATTCTTGACCTCTGTGGACAATACATCGGAAATTTCAGTCAGACCGGCTAATACGCCCTTTCCGTTGGCATCACGAAGGCCACGTTTTACATCATACTCCTGGTACAAATTTAAGTTGATCTGTGCGGAAAGCTTAGAATATTCCGTTAATTTTGCGAGTATGTCTTCGTATTTCTTCGTGGTGTCAGAATTGTTGTTGTAAGTTGTCATAAGCGATCTCCTTTCATTAGTGGCAGAATAGTAGTAAATATGCTGATCTATTTGAACGAGGCAGAAAAAAACCTCGATTCCATTTATTATATACGGAAAAAGCAACTTTCGCAATGCATAAAATTCCAAATTTACTTAATTTTATAAAGAGTTCCATGAAAATGAAGATAAAATCACCTGTTTTGCAAATGATAACAGAGAAAATTAAGAAAAAACAGAGTGTACCTGTTCACAAGGGAAAGAAGTTGTGCTAAACTTAACAGTACACATTCCAGTTTTGCAGGCAAAAACACAAACGACAGAGTCGATTCGGAATGGATTTTTGCCCGTAACTGTGAGGGTACTGAACAGTTACGAATTATTTTATAAATTGAAATCTGGATGATGCGAAATGATAAGTTGTACAATTAAGGGATAATAGGTAATTGTGAAACTCTTTGAGCAGAGCAGAAACAGTCTGCATATCAGAAAATTTTTCAGAGGAGATGACAGAATGCGTTATGTATTGACAGGGGAAGAAGCAAAAGAAATAGACTGGTATACCATCCAACAGGTAGGGATACCATCTGTGGTATTAATGGAACGTGCTGCACTGGCAGTGGCCCAGGCGGTCATGAGAGAGGAAGAGCGGACAGAGAAAATTGTAATTGCAGCAGGCTGTGGTAACAATGGCGCAGATGCACTGGCGGCAGCACGCATTTTATGGCAACAGGGATGGCGCAATCTAAAAGTCTTACAAGTGGGGGAGGATTCTCATGGAACTGTGGAATGGCAAATGCAGAAGCATATTTTAGAGCAGATGGGGATTCGGATAGAAAAATTTGAGCAGGGATGCGTGCCGAATGCAGGCGCAGCAGTGGATGGCATTTTTGGCATTGGCTTGTCCAGACCGGTAGAAGGGATATTTGCAGATTGTATACAGGAATGCAATGCAAACGTCCGGCATATTTATGCAGTGGATATCAGTTCCGGAATTCATGCCGATACGGGAAAAATTTTGGGGGTTTGTATAAAAGCCTATCGAACCATTGCATTTGGCAGCGAAAAGTTAGGTAGTATCTTATATCCAGGGACAGAATATAGTGGTATGGTAGAGACTGTGGATATTGGCTTTCCAGAGTGTGCAGCAGCAGCGGTGAACCCTAAGGCGGTAAGGTTCGAACCCGGCGATCTGCGCCGGCTGCCTGTCCGTCCGGCTTATAGCAATAAGGGCACCTTCGGAAGAGTACTGATTGCGGCCGGCGGGAAAAACATGGCGGGAGCCGCCTATCTCAGTGCCTATGCGGCATACAGTGTTGGTGCAGGATTGGTACGAATTTTGACGGTGGAAGAAAACCGGACAATTTTGCAGACACTGCTGCCGGAAGCCATTCTAACCATATGGGATGAAACCAATCTGGAGACACAAGTAGAGCAGTGTATGGAATGGGCAACGGTTGCAGCAGTTGGTCCGGGGCTTGGAACAGGAGATGGGGCAGGAAGGCTGCTGCATACCATGTTGAGACACCGCAGATGTCCTCTTGTATTGGATGCAGATGCATTGAATTTGTTGGCAGAAAATCCCGGGTGGCAGACACTGCTTGGTGAAAACTGTATTCTTACCCCTCATCTGGGAGAATTGAGTCGATTGACGAACATCTCGGTTGAACGATTACAGGAAAATCTTCTGGCAGAGGTCGACATACTGGGTAGTAAATGGCATGCAACGGTGGTGTGCAAGGATGCCAGAACCATTGTATGTACGGGGGGAGAACCCTTGTATGTGAATGTGTCTGGAAATCAGGCGATGGCCAAAGGAGGCAGTGGAGATGTGTTGACCGGAATCATTGTCGGTTTGGTGGCACAAAAACGGTCCTGTCATGAGGCAGCCTGCCTGGGAGTATACCTCCACGGATTGGCAGGGGATGCGGTACAGGCAGAAAAGGGAAGCTACAGTCTGTTGGCGACAGATCTGGTTCGGGCATTGTTCGGACTTTTGGTACAGCATCCGGAGTGAGCTGCTGTACGAAAAAAGCAAAAAGCAGACAGAAAGGAAAAGAATATGAAACAGTACACAAGAGTGCATGCAAACATTGATTTGGATGCCATTGATTACAATATGAGGAGTATGGCTCACAATGTAGCGCCGGGCACAAAGCTGTGTGGCATCATTAAGGCAGATGGATATGGACATGGGGCAGTGGCAATTGCCAAAACGATAGACCCGTTGGTGTGGGGATATGGAGTGGCCACCATGGAAGAAGGAGTCATTTTGCGCAGGCACGGAATTGGAAAACCGATTCTGGTGCTTGGCTCTGTGAATCCTGTATGTTATGAAGAAATGGTAACATATGACATCCGTCCTGCTATTTTCCAGTATGACAGAGCAAAGCGGTTATCCGAAATAGCCTGTCGTCTGGGAAAAGATGCTTTGATACATATAAAAATTGATACAGGTATGAATCGGATTGGGATGGCACCATCTGAGGAAAGTATTGCAGAAATTTTGCGCATGGCACAGTTGCCTCATATTGTAATAGAGGGGATTTTCACACATATGGCAACGGCAGATGAGACAGATAAGACAAGGGCACTGGCACAGGTAGAGCAATTCCGTTCTGTGTGTGATGGTGTCAAAGCAGCGGGTATACCGGTACAGGTTTGCCACTGCTCAAACAGTGCAGGAATCGTGGATTTACCACAGGCAAATATGGATATGGTTAGATGCGGCATCAGTCTGTATGGCATGTATCCTTCTGATGAAGTGCAGAAGGAGCGAGTACCGCTTCGTCCAGTCATGTCTTTGTACAGTGAGGTTTCTTATATCAAGACCATTCCAGCAGGCGCAGAGGTGGGGTATGGAGGTACCTTTACTGCACCCAAAGAAATGAGACTGGCCACCATACCCGTTGGATATGGAGATGGGTATCCAAGAAATCTGTCCAATCGAGGTTATGTACTGATTCGCGGACAGAAGGCTCCCATTTGTGGCAGAGTCTGCATGGATCAGTTTATGGTGGATGTGACAGAAATCCATGATGTACAGGAAGGGGATCTGGTCACATTGGTTGGAACAGAAGGTACAGAGCAGATTACAGTGGAAGAACTGGCAGAACTGGCAGGAACCTTCCATTATGAATTTGTCTGTGATGTGGGAAAGCGCATTCCACGGGTCTTTTATCGAAATGGTCAGGTGGTAG
>ONWL01000013.1 GCA_900321525.1 uncultured Eubacteriales bacterium | reverse complement strand
TTTTTTCCATAAAAGCAACTGTCCAAATTTTACAATTTTAACGCGGTATTAAAAAAAGAGTTTGGCAATTGCCTTTCATAGATGGCAATGGTGCAGTGACTTTGAAGTTACTATAACATGAAATAAAAGATTTTGTGAAAAAAACTTTTGAACAGAATGAAAATGGAAAAATTGCACATTTCCAGTGAATTTTTTTACACAGGCTATTTGTGCCGGGGCAAAATAGTCCTGATGTGTTACGAAATCATAGTTGCGATTTTTCGTACGCTGTCTTCTAAAAAGTGTTGCCCGGCATTGGAGGATCAAAATGATTTTAAAAGAAACCTATGAATTAAACAACGGAGTTATGATGCCCAAGCTTGGGTTTGGTACCTGGCAGAGTCCGGAAGAACAGGTGGCAATACCGGTGATGCAGGCTGTCAAAGCAGGTTATCGACATATTGACCAAAGATAAGTGAGATGGATACAAAGGGCATTTCACAGAACATCCTCCGAAACCGCTGTAAATAAGGCTTTTACGGGCATTTGACCACTCTGAAACGGGTGTGAAAATGCTCGTTCTTTTTTGTTTGAGGAGCTTTTCGGTGGGGCGGCGGTTTGCACTCTCAAATAGCAAAGGGGCTTTTATTTGAGAATGCACACCCCTACTATTCATAGCCATAACAAGAAGCTCGGAGCGGACTCTTTCACAGGAGTCTGTTCCGGGCGATTTTTTATTTTCCGCAACTCGCCGGCATGGCTTGGCTTTTTAAGATTTAAGAGTGATCGTCCGTCTTTTCTCAGGTAAATGTTTTTTCTCTGTAGTGGCATGTTTTTCACCTCCTTCCGAGCGCCATTTTGACGGAAGATAGGCGGTTCTTATCACTATTATACAAAAGATGTGTGAAAAAATTTATAAAATCGAAACGAGCGACATCTTGACAAACAGTGCGACAATGTGTATAACAGAAAATGTCGAGTTGAGTCGGATTCGTAGATTAAAGCACTCTAAGAAAAATGAAGGAGGGACACCATAAGCAACAGTGTAGATGACTTTAGCAAACTAAAGAGTGGTTTGATAAGCAAATTAAACGATGAACTTCCTGTTCTTCGTGCAAAGGGAAAATTCTCCCAGGAAAGTATAGCCGAAAAATTGGTATTTCTCGACAAACATATAGCGGAATAGAAACAGGAAAAAGAGAAATGACTTGGACTACATTTTTGGCTTTAGTTGCACTATTTCAAAACAACGAACAAACAAAATAGTTGATAGGTGAAATGGATGGATTTAATGAGAAAATGATCGAAATAATGAAATCTTCCGAAACAAGAGTATAGTGAGAAAAGTGGAGGATGCAAATGGAAAACGAGAAATTCGAGCTGACACTTGATGAGGAGCAAGCAAACGCAATCTTAGAAAAAGGTATGATGTATGCGGATGCTTTTGTTAACAAGAGTTATTTAATCAATTTGGATCGTTATCCTCTGGTGGAACTTGGCGAGTTCGAAAAGTCTGATGAATACATTCGTTTGTATCAAATCGAACGCATTGTTTATGATGTTGATGAAAACGCAAACGATATACTTATTAGCGTTTATAGTGCTTTTTTTAATATTCAGGCTGCCGGACTCCTTGTAATTAAGAGCACAAGAAATGCACTCGGATTTTACATTGGCGTGCGCTCTGTTGATAACACTTCTACTGCAGAAGCTATCTTGGAAAAGAGCTTCAAAGGTAATTTCGCAGGAAGCCAGATACAGCCAATTCCTCAAGAGGAGGTTCAAAAAGTATTAGGTTCTATAAACAAGAGTGGGCGTTTTGGCATTCGGCAAAATGTTTCTTCAGTATCTATTGTTCCCTCTACAAGGGACGAGGACAAGGAACGTTTTGTACAAGGTATTGAGAAGTTTATTGATACCATGAAGGGGTCGGAATATACTGCGATATTTATTGCTGAACCATTGGATAAGGAGATTCTTGAACAACGCAAGCGAGGGCTACAAAAGATCTACTCCAGTCTATCTCCTCTTGCGACAACTCAACTTTCTTATGGTGAGAACTACAGTAAAGCAGTTTCTAAAGGAATGAGTGAAAATTTTTCCAAAACGCTCAATGATAGTCTTACTGACACAACAAGCCATTTTAACAGCCGATCCATATCTCGTAGTCATGGTACTTCATTTGGCTTTTGGGGAATCGGATTTAATAATGGGATATACACCGGATATAGTTCCGGGAGTTCTTGGGCGAGTGCTGTAACTCGTGGGACATCAGAGACAAAAGGAGAAACAATTACTGAGACCGATACGGACACAACTGGTGATAGCCGTACTATCATGGTAACAAGAGAAAATAAATCCGTTAAATATATCCTTGAAAAAATCGACCAGTATCTTACCCGTATTAAGAATTGTGAAGCTTTTGGCTTGTGGGATATTGCTTGCTATTTTGTTTCAGAAAATGTGCAGACCTCTGTCGTTGCAGCAAGTACCTATAAGGCTCTAATGGCTGGTTTTGATTCAGGTGTTGAAAATGCCTACGTTAACATTTGGAAACAAGACAATGTAGAAAATACACCCGAACTTTTGGAGTATTTGCGTTATTGCATTCATCCTCGATTTTCCATTCCCAGTGATGACCAGTTTTTTGAGGTTGAAAGCCAGACGGTTAATCCCTGCAGCTTGATAAGTGGAAATGAAATGCCATATATCATGGGGCTTCCCCATCATTCTGTTCCGGGAGTAACGGTTCTTAATATGGCAGAGTTTAGACGTAATGTTAGATTTTCAAGTGGTGCTTCTCGTGGAAAGAAAGTTGAGCTTGGACAGGTTTACCACATGGGAGAAAAGGAAACCGCAAGAGTGAAGCTTGACATTGAGAGTTTTCGCTCCCATTGCTTTATCACTGGATCAACTGGATATGGAAAAGCTGATGGAATGAGCTGGATTGACAGGTATATTGAAGAATGCTGCGAGGATGAATCCGAAAAAGAAATAATACGGTTCGGTTTAGAGCAGCTCCGAGTTCTATTAGTTGGTATAGTAGCTGTTTTACTGGCTGGATTTCTTTTGAGAGAGACCGTACGAACAATCTTATTTCTGTTATGCATACTGCCATTAAGGCAAAACGCAGGCGGATTTCACCTTAAAGATAAGTGGGCATGCACAATTTGCTCTTGCATTATTCTTATTTGTTCTATATTAACAATGAAATTTGCAACAGTCAGCCCGGTAGCAGCATTGGCGATGGTAGTGGTGGATACATTAGTCATCATGGCTTATGCACCAGTTGGTAATGTTAATAGGAGTCTGGATGAAATAGAAAAAAAGGTATATGGCCGCAGAGCAAGGATAGTATGTGTCGCAGAGGCACTCGCTTTTATAGTGTTTTTTATATTGAATGCCCCTGACTGGTATGTAATCATTCTGCTGTCTGAAACAATAACGGGGATATTGGTCATAATAGGACACATACAGGAACAAATGCATGGAGGTAACAAAGAACAATGTACAGGATAGGAATATGTGATGATGAATTAGATACCTGCAATTATTTGGAGGACATCATAAATCAGTTCTTTGAAGACCGGGCTGAGAAATGCGAAATAGATATCTGGTATGCTTCGGAATCCATGTATAAATATCTTTCATTGCCAGAATCATTAAATCCTGACATTCTTTTTCTTGATATAGAATTGCCTGAAGATAATGGCGTTGATGCAGGGAGATATATCAGGAAAGTGCTAAATGATGATTCAATGAATATTATTTATATTTCACATAAGACAAGCTATGCCCTGGAACTGTTTCAAAACCATCCCTACGACTTTCTCGTTAAGCCAATCAGCAAAACCATTCTATATACGACTTTGACGAAACTCCTCAGGCTTGATGAAGTCCAGAACAAGAAATTTCGCTATACATACAATAAAATCGGATATTCAGTCCACTATGGGGATATATTGTATTTTTCCAGCCGGAACAAAACTGTTTTTATATACAAAACAAATGGGGATGTGCTGTCGTATTATGGCAAACTTAAGGATATCATTAACAAGCTTCCCTTTCAATTTGTCTGCATAGGAAAATCATTCATCATCAATCTTAAGTATATAAAGTCCTGGAAGTCAGACAGCGTCCTTTTAGAAGACGGCACGGAATTGGGCATAGCACAATCAAGGCGGGCAGACTTTAAAAAAGCAATTTATAATTACGGCATGTAAGGAATGGTTAATATGGAAAGGTATCGTTTTGCTTTTATACTTATAACAGAAATAATAAGGCTTATTATAACCGGACGGTTTACCTCGTCTTTCCTTAAAAAGGATGATGCGCATTACAAGAGGTTAATTGCATATGGATCATCAGCAATTATTACCACTGGGTCATATTATTTCATTAATATATCGTGGATGAATTTGCTCAGCACACTCGTTGGATTAGCAATTATATCAATGTCATATTCAGGCAGCATAAAAAAGAAAATTCAGTTCGTGCTTTATGTATTAGCTATCAGCTGTATTATCGACTTGGCGGTGTATGTACTTTTAAGCAAAACATTTGATTATGAAAACTATTCTGAATCAGCCAGTATTCTTTCCCTGTTGTTATTACTGGTTGCACAATTATTTACGAAAAGAACTTTTATAAAAAACAAAGACAAAGAGCTGTCTAATAAGCACTGGTGGCAATATATCAGCATCCTTATAGTATGTATCGCAGCCTCATTAGCAGTAATAATGGATAAAAATATTTCGCCGTTAAGCCTGTCCATTGTCTGTGGTGCGTTTTTAGCTGTGGACTTGATAATTGTATATCTTCTTGACGATTTGATAAGTACTTCACAGAAAGAAAAAGAAAATATTGTGTTAAAAGAGCAGATGAAGACTTATGAAAGAGAAATATCCCTGCAGAAGGAAGTCGGTGAAAGGATGAGGGCATTCCGGCATGATATTAAGCATCATCTTGCTGAAATACTCTCATTGGCAAATCAGGGAAAAACGGAAATGATTAAAGATTATATCCTTGATTTCGAGGATAACCTGAAGGAATCTGCCCCAATATGTGATTCCGGGAATCCGGCACTGGACACAGTGCTGAATTTTATGCTGAAAAAAGCAAAAGATAATAATATTGATGTGACCAGCAGGATTATTGTACCAAGAGAAATAAATTTACCAGCATTCGATATGAATATCATATTGGGAAACCTGATTGAAAATGCGATTGAAGCAAACTATGAAGTCCAAGATCCAAAGATCGATTTATCAATAAAATATATGAACGGATCCCTGATGATTGAAATTGCTAATACTTATTCGCATATGATCATAGTGAAAAATAAGCAGTTGATTTCAACAAAACAGCCTTCTGAAGACCATGGATATGGCCTCTTAAACATAAAAAGGGTACTGAAAAAATATACGCACTCTTTTGACTACGACTGGACAGATACTATCTTTACAGTAAGGATACTAATGAACATATCACAATAAACCCGTCATCGCCTTTTCATAGATCAAAAATATATAAATTTACAACCAGCCTACTGATTTCGCCGCGTTAATTACTAATTTCACCTACCACTGCATTTGAAGCTTTTCTATGGATTATAATTCAATTATTCCATTCGAAGGGAGGTAAATCCAGTGAACAAAAAGGGCTTTGTGCAGAATCTAAAAGCACAAGGAAAGAAAGTGGCCAAAGAGGTGGCCGGACACTATGCTAATGTGACTTGTCCGTTAGTAGTGTATCAGCCAAAGATGAGTGAGTCCGTAAAGAAACTCAGGAAGTTCTAAGTCAGCAGGAGGTGACGAACATGAAGAAATTTTTAGCAACATTGATAACGGTTGGCACATTGTTTGCAGCAACTGTTCCGGTATCAGCGAATTCATTGACGTTTTATCATGGAAATGATACTTCTGCAAAGAAGTGCTATGCAAAAACCACACAGACAGGAGCCGATAATATAGGCGCAATGATTACCTGGCAGCTATCTACCAGTAATACAGTGTATTATGGTTCTTATGAAACTTCAACTGGTTATTCTGTCACGAGTCTTTCTTCAAAATTAAAAGGGAAAAGCGGCTCGTCTTATGGCTATTATTATGATAATGGCTCTCAGGTACATCAGTCCACGGCCTGGTTCGCATTTAGTTTCTGATTGATTTTATAACATCAATAAACTGCGAAAGGCATTGCTTTCATATAGCGGATGCCTTTCGTAGTTTTTTGGAGGAAGAAAATGAATAATATTATTCAAACGATTGACTTGACCAAAATTTACTATCAGGGAAAAAACAAAGTATTTGCAAACAATAATATAAGCCTCTCTATTGAAGAAGGAGAATTTGTAGCTGTACTTGGAAGTAGCGGATCAGGAAAAACGACATTTCTTAATATGATAGGTGGAATAGATGCTCCTACATCAGGGCAGATAATAATAAACGGGGTAGATATCTCGTCAATCAAGGAAAGCAAATTTACGAGATTCCGCGGGAAGAATATAGGCTATGTTTTCCAAAAATATCAACTTATTGAGGAGTTGACGGTAAAAGATAATATTCGAGTTGTTCAGACTATCAATAAATGGGAAATAAATCAGGAATATGAAGATAAAATCATTGACATGTTGGGAATCCAGGATCTCTTGGGTGTCCGCCCCAGTCAACTTTCAGGTGGACAGCAGCAGCGTGTTGCAATAGCCAGGGCACTGATCGGAAAGCCTGCGATTATTCTTGCGGATGAACCAACCGGTAACCTTGATAAAAAACGTTCAGAAGAAATAATCAATTATATGAAATTATCTAACCAGCAATACCGCCAGACATATATTGTCGTAACCCACGATCTGGAAGTGGCGAGTCAATGCAATAGAATAATTACCTTGGAAGATGGAAAAATAATAGAGGATTTACGGAAATGAAAAAATTAGGCTTACTATCAAAGATATTCCTTTTTACAAGGCGCTCGTTAATAGCTGTGATTTGCTTATCAATAATTTTTTCTCTCCCGTTTTTTGTTGCAATAATATCAAGTGCTTTTGTTGATTTATGTAACGGGGAAGCAAGAAGCATATATGGAAGGTTTGATAATATCATATACGGATATTCAGTAGAGGAACTGGTAGTTGATGAAAACCCTGCTGTAAATCCTGCGGATTTTGTGGACTATTATGGGGAGATAAGGGTTATATCTTCTGATAGTAATTTGGTTATCGGTTCAGTGGATGAAAATGCCATCGAGTTAGGTAACATCCATTTGGTTAAAGGAAGATTTCCAGATAACGATGGAGAAATCTGCCTTTGCGAGTCCGTCTATTACGAGTCTTTTTATGATCATGATATTGGCGGAAAGGTTATAATCAAAGGTCAGGAATATATCCTGTCAGGAATAATCAATGATTATTCCGTCGCCTGGAACAAGCCAATTCAAAATGACAGCATCAAATATCCTGATGCCATTATCAGGAACCTTAATGAAACAGAACCGGAAACCATCGTAACACTGGTCAAGAATCAATATCCATTTCCGGAATACTTATATGAAAACAATAGATATTTGATTGCTAACACAAATGCAATAGAAGGCAATTCAGGAGGAAAATATAATGCGCCTGATTTTGTGTACATGGCATTATATGTCTCTGTTATTTTAGTAATCGTGTATACAATGTCATTTACCAGAAGAAGGGATGATGTTAATAGCCAAATATTGCAATGTTTAGGGGTTTCGTACTCTACGATGAAACCCTTTGTAGCTTTAAAGCAACTTCTACTTCCAGTTGCCGCAGTGTTTGTCGGACAAAATGCCGGGAAATTAATGGCAGGCATTTTTCTCAAGGCATACAGTAGCAAGAGTTCCGTATCTGTAATATATCCGGCTAATGTAAATCTTGAATATCACTTGATCATTTGTCTGGGAATATGTGTATTGACAACGATTATATACATTGTTGTGAATCACAAAGAAATAGCAAAGAAGAAAAACGGCAGATCAAGTATGGCTTCCAGAAAGATAAAAGGAATCATTTTTAAGGAGTTGATTGGAGACCATAAAAGCATCATTATATCCTCTGCTGTGGTCGCGGTCATGCTTCTATCGACGGTGATCCTAGGGCTATACTTAAGGATGTATATAGCAGCAAAAGGCGACGTATTCGGGAAAATGCCAATTGATTATGATTATCAATTCGTTACAAATCAAAACGTTGAAGATTATTCCTATGTGGATTCCATGGGAAAGACAGTTTCTATTATTGGGATACCTGAAGATGACACGATATATTATATGCCCGATCATTCCAATATAATAAGTGAAGAAATAATTTCAGACATGGCTGCTGAAGAAGAAATATCCCGGGTTGATAATTATATTGAGGCAAATGATGTTTATCTTTGTATTGATAAAAAAGATCTTAATACAGAATATTTATCAGGATTTCCAGTTGATCAGGTTATCAGCAATGAGGTTGGGAAAATAATTAATGTAAATACAGATAATGAAGTGTACAGGAATTCCCAATTCTGCGGGTTCCCTGAAAATGAGATAATTCTTTTGGACCAATATGTCAGAGAAGGTACGGTGGATGTTGAAAAAATAAATAGTGCGGAAGAAATAATATTAGTTGTCCCCGTATACGAAAAAATAGATCTGGGTGATGGGGCGTGGGGACTGAATTTCATTGAGTACGATGACTATTCTGATAGCAGTAACCAATATAGTGACCATACATTTAACGTTGGAGATTATGTGGAGTTATTGCAAATATTGCCGAAAGATGTTCGGTTGATGGGTAACTTAAATGCAGCCCAAGTGCAAAACGATGTTGATGCCATAAATCATACAATCAGGATAGGCGCAATAGTATATGAGCGTGTTATGTGGTTTGAAGATGCAAGTCAGATGCCAGCGGCTTATACATTTATCGGAACGGAGCAGACATTCGAGAATTTAGGAATAAAACCAACTTTTTCAAGAATACAATTATTTTTGAATGAGGGAATTAATTACAGGGAATTCGAACCTGTCATTCACAAATATCAGCATGAACTTCAAAATTTCATATATGAAAACAATGCAGCT
Source organism: uncultured Eubacteriales bacterium (assembly GCA_900321525.1). Classification (GTDB taxonomy): domain Bacteria; phylum Bacillota; class Clostridia; order Lachnospirales; family Lachnospiraceae; genus UBA2942. The sequence continues at coordinate 11,465 of ONWL01000013.1, read as the reverse complement.
GAACTTGAAGAGTACAGGCAGTTTATGGTCTTGCTGAAGGGGATATGTTATCTGCTGATTTCTCTAAGCATATGTTTAATGATGATTATTTCTGCAACAGAGACCTATATTGCGTTTTCAAAACGCCGTGAGCATTATGCATTACTGCGCATAATAGGGATGCCTCCCTCAAAGTATATGAAGTTAATATTGTGGAAAATATTACTTATAATCATACTGTCTGTTGTAATTTTTCTGATTGGCGGAATATATCTTGTTAATATGATATTTGGGAATATACAGGAAGTCACGACTTATTTGGGGAGCATAAGGCTTGCTCTATATATTATATGCCCACTATGTTTAGTGATGGGAATAATAGTAGTAATATATAGCCCGATGCTTAATAAATATGTTGTAAAATACTGTAATCTGTATTGAAGGATTTGTGCGTAACTGTTAATTGGTGTCAAATAAATGCCTTATTAAAATGCATACGGTATCAATCTTTAAATGTACCGTATGCATTTGTTTTATATATCGGCTTCATAATGCCCCGTCAAATTTTTGGGGCTTAATTGTCTCCAGACACTTTTAATACCGTTCTTCTATAACACAATTTTGATTTGTATAGCCGTATTCCTCCGCAATAGAATTGAGGCTGGCGATTTGCAGTGCGGTAGCTTCGGTTGCCGCACTTTTTTGTTGTGAGGAAATATTCGTATACGTTTATCAAAGCCTCAGATGCTTGTTTACAGTATGGAGAAGTTCACAGGTGGGGCGATCTCCATTTTATGTGGGAGCTTTCTTCTTGACAAAATTTATGATGAGGCGCGTCTTACGGAGACACTTAATACTCTAGTCAGTGAGAATAAAACACTTCGGACGAGGATCAGTGAGGTTAACGGCATCTTGGAAGAAACCGGAACGGAAGTCATATTTTGTTCTTTACTCCCGTTCCGGTTTCACTCCTGACCTACTCTCTTATGCAGCAGGTCGGGAAAATATTCTATTAATTACTGGATGATGAGGTTGCGGCGGCAGCACTGGCGCTTGCCATCATGGCAGCACACATAGCTGCCTCCTGGGCGATCAAGGTTGCCAGCGTGGCAGTGGTGGCACCGGCATCAGAAAAGAGTTCTTGTTTTTCTGAATCTGTGACATAGGAAGCCTGGGTTTCCGGCTGTGCCAGAAGGGCAGCATACATGAGCCGCTGTTTGGTGTTAACACTGCCAAAGATGCCAAAGCCTTTTTGTTGTTTCAACCATTTATCGATTTCCTCGATATTAGAAGCAATTTCAGTTAAATTCTGACCGGACATTGCCAGGATTCCCAAAATTGGCAATTCATAGTTGGTTCCAAATCCCAATCCCAGTTCCCTGAGTTTCTGAAACAGGTCTAAAGTCTGTTGGCATTTGATTAATGCAGAGCCGTTATACAAAGACAACACATGGCTCAGAGACTGGATTCCATTGCGGGACATGCCATTTCTCTTTAACTGTGCAAAGCATGCTTCTGCATCTGCAAGCAGTGTTTCATCTCTCTTTTCGGACAGTGCCATCAGGGCGCAAAATGTATAATCATCGCTGGAAGTCAGGAATGGATGCTCCTTTTTCATCATCTTATATAGGTTGTGTGCTCTGGAAACCACTTGTTCATATTCTTCAGGTTTGGCTGTCTGGGTAATGACCATGGCTGTGATGGGCAGATAGGGGCAGCTTTGGAATTTCTTTTTTAATAAATCATATACGGTACGGCATTGTGTCAAAAGTAACTTTTGGTCTTCGCTCATGCTCAGCATAGAAGCCACTACAGGGGAAGACATGCCGCGAAATTCGGAAAATACACTGTTTTGCTGTTTTAACAGTACTTTTGCCTGCATCAGCGTGCCTACGTCTATTTTGAGTCCTTTCATGGTGAAGATACCGGAACAGCATAAATGGGTCAGACCGCTTTCCCATTTGTAAATGGAAGCGATGGTATCTCGGTTTTCTATTAACAGATTACAATAATTTAGTGTTCTTTCATTCATAAAAATCCCTCTTTTTTTCTATGTAATAACATATAATAGTTTGAAAATTTGATTGAAAATCAGTATCTCCCCTGCAATTTTGCCATAAACCAAGTATACCACAAAAAGAGTAAATGGAAATAGAATGTAACAAATCCGAGGATTTTTGTCATAAATGTGCACACCTACTTGACAACACATAGTAGGTGTGCTATAGTTTGGATAAGCTACTTGGTGACACACAGTAGTGAAAGCAAAGATGAGAGGATTCGACGGAGGTGATGATTTGGATGATTCACAATTGTTAAGAGGAGTATTGGAAGGCTGTGTGCTTGGGATTATCGCGCAGGGGGAGACATATGGATACGAGATCCTTTCGGAATTGGAAAAAGCAGGGTTTGAGGATTTGCTGGAGGGAACATTATACCCAGTTCTCACCCGATTAGAGAAAAAGGGATGCATTTCCTGCCGAAAAGCCAAGTCACCATTTGGACCCATTCGAAAGTACTTTTCCATTACAAAGGAAGGGGAAATTTATTTTTCGGAGTTTCAGGACAGCTATGCGAAGATCACAAAGGCATCTGAATATATATTGAAGCAAACATATGAGGTGAAGGAGGAACAGGACAATGGTTGAGAGTTATTGGTTATACGAAGATCAACTTCAAGATGTTTATCAGGAGACTTTTGAAACCGTAAAGACGTATGTCAATACCAGTTCTATTGATGAGAAAACCAGAAGTGAATTGCTGCATTCTTTGCTGGATCTGCTTTTGACGGCACAGGAAAAGGGAACACCACCGGAAAAGGTGATCGGTTCTGATGTGGAACGCTTTTGTAAGACCTATTGTTCCGCTACAGGGACGAAAGAGCATGTGATGTATTATTTAGAGAAAACCATGGGTGTGATACACTGGCTTTTTTTACTGTCCTGCGTGGAATTGTGTTTCCTTTTGGTAGATATGCTGCACGGCAAAAAGGTGAATTGGTTCACCTATCATGGGGAGAATAATGTATTCCAATATGGGGTAGGTTTGCTTTGCATTGCTTTGTTAGGTATTGGTGTTGATTTTTTGATCAAACGTCATCTGTTTCAGAAAAGAAAACAAATTATAGGGTCTGCTTTTTTCAAAGGCATCCTGATTTGTTTGGTAGTGGGATTTGGCATAGCAGTCCTATATGCGTATATGAAGCAGATCAACTTGTTTCCGGATATCCCTTGTTGGCTGATGTTTCTGCTTACCGGATGCATGACGATCGTCTATTCTATTGCAACAAGAACGTATCGAAAAGAGAAAAAATCTTATCAAATGGGACTCTGGAAGTATATGTCCGCTCTTACAAAGGAAGAAGGAATGCCACAATACGAAAAGGATCGTTATTTTTGCGCAAATAAGAAACGGGAAAAGAAAGGGCTTTCCAAGCTGACGCAGGAAGAATATTTGACGATGGAGCAGGAGAAATGTGAAACATTATGTAGGAATCCATTTCATATCCGTGTAGTGTTACCCAGTGTTTTGGTAGGAATATTGATTGGAATGGGCATTGGAATCTGGCATGGGAAAGAGGAAACATGCCGTACAGCCGGTGAAATTCTGTCCATTCTGTTTGAAACACCGGTAGATGCAGTGTGTTTCTTCCTGATCATTTTGTTGGTATGTGGCGTATTTTTATATGGAATCTGGAAAATCAGTCAAAAAGAAAATAAGAAGAGACTGTTCTGGATCAAAGAAGAGTTGGCAAATCCAACTGTCTGGGAAGATTCCCGGTTAGACAGAAGAAAGTAACTGGGAATGTGTTAAGTGGCTATAAAATTAAAAAATGACAAAAGAAGAATCGCTCTTAATCGATCTGTATATAGTAGATACATTGAAACATTTCTGAAAATGGTGAGAAAAGAATAATTGCCTTTCTGACAAAATCTGGTATGATAATAGTAAGGAAAATAGAGAGATTGCCAGAGATTTGTATGCAGTGCAGACAAAAAGACGGTACTGTTATGGGAGACAGGAGGGCGGCTTATGTCAGAGTTTTCAGAATATTTCAAAAAATGTGTGAATCAATGTGGGAAGAAACGATACCAGCTGGCAATAGAGAGTGGTGTCAAAGAAGCCATGATCAGCCGCATGAAGGCAAGTGATAAGGATGTGAGCCGTCTGTGTAAGAAACCGGAACTGATGGAGCGGCTGATTAGGGTCATGGATCTGCCGGAAGAGCAGAGCATTCGGCTGTGGAAACTGTACCTGCAGGAATTGAAACGTTGTCCGGGGTATGAATATCTGGTTGCCAATATCCAGTTGTTGGATCAGTTTCGTATGATGAAACAGACAGAGAACCTTCCTTTGTCTGAGGGAATGGATTTGCAGGATCAGCAGATATTGTCTGGTAAGCGGCGCATTTTTGAAGTCTGTCAAGAACTGGTTTTGCGGGAGGCTGCCAGGGAGCATGGACAGATTCAGATGCAGGTACGAACCGACTGGGAAGAATTCAACTACATATTGGGGCAGGCCATGCAGCAGAATGGCAGTCTGCGCATTGACCATCTGGTTGCCATGGAACAGATTGAAGTGTTGATGGATGGGACACCGGAGAAGCAATCAGCTTCCCGCAACGCTCATATTTTTATGAATTTGATTCCATTGCTGATGCACCAGCAGAAAGCCCAGTACCAGATTCACATGTTTTACACGAAAACCCAGTATTATTATTCTGACTTTCAGATTTACTGTTTTTATCTGATTACCAGTGAAGGGATGGTGCTGTTTGACAAAGAGTATTCTTATGGAATGTTAGTGACCAATCCCCAAACCCTAGCAGAAAAGAGATTGTGGTTTCAGGACAAGCAGACTGTAACCCGGAACATGTGCAAGGTAGAGGATAACATTCCGGTGGTGAAGATTGGAACAATCCGCTGATGAAAAATTTCCTGCAATACAATACAGAAGAATATAAAAATCTAATGGGCAGACCGGTGCATTCTTATTTCACCAGAGAGGGAATCCGGCACTTTCTGGAAACCGGTAGATTAGAGGAGATTCCTTCTGTTTTATATCGACCACTGGAGGTAGAGGATTGCAAGGATATGATTCGCATTTTGTTACAAAAGATGGAAGAAGGCCTATACAAAGGATATCTGATGCAGGAGAGTCTGGCCCAGATCTATCCGGAAGGACTGGTGATCAATGCTTACCGGGACGATGCGTTGATTCTTTATTTTTATCGGGATGGATTGCGAAAATATATTACGGTACAGGATCGGGAACTGAGCAAATGTCTGCTGACAGTGCTGCTGGGCACTTATGAAGGGCAGGAGCAGCACGATACATTAGAAGAAACGAAACAATATCTGCGCACAATGCTGAGGCAGAATTACCATAGAAAAGAACTGTGAAGATCACAAACAGTTGCAGGAGAAACCGGAATTCACAGACTGTGGATGGTTACAAATCTCTGAAAAAGCGTTATAATGGAAAGACACGGTAGCAGGATTAATGCAAGTGTTGAACAATAAAACGTAAAAGAATGGAGATGGATTCAATATGGCAACGTCAGAAAAAGACCGGTTGCGGACGGCTTTGGATCGGCTGCCGGATGGGGTACCAGATACAGACAATGGACAGTTGAAGGTTTCAAAGGAATTGCCAAAGGGTGTCACCAACAGAGAATTGTACAGTGATATTGTCAGAATTGCCTGGCCCAGCTTTGTGGAATTGATCTTGACCCAGCTGGCATCCATGATCGATTTGATGATGGTGGGTTCCATAGGAGGGGCTGCCCATCCGGAACTGGGGGCAAAGGCACTTTCCGCAGTGGGGCTGACCACACAGCCCAAATTTTTGTTGATGACCGCATTTATTGCCATGAATACCGGCGTGACGGCACTGGTTGCCCGGGACAAGGGAACCGGTGACAAAGAACGGGCCAATCTGGTGGTGCGTCAGGGATTGCTGTTCACGTTTGTGGTGACCATTTTACTGTCTATATTGGGGATCGTATTTGCCAGACAGCTGGTGCTGTTTATGGGTTCCACAGAAGAAGATGTGACCACATGGGCAGTGCAGTATTTGCAGATTCAGATGGCAGGCTTTTTGACCATGGCTCTGACCAGTACCATCACTGCATCCCTGCGGGGCGTGGGAGATTCCCGTTCCAGTATGTTTTACAACCTGATCGCCAATGTGATCAATGTGATCTTTAACTGGCTGTTGATTTACGGCAATCTGGGATTCCCCAAACTGGGTGTGGCAGGGGCTTCTCTGGCTACAGTGATTGGTCAGGTGGTGGCATTTGTCATTGCTTCCTGCATTATTTTGAAAGGAAATGGATTCCTGAAACTGGAACTGAAAAAAGGATTCCTGCCGGATTTTGCAGCCCTGTCTCATCTGATGCAGATCGGGATACCGGCGATGGTGGAGCAGCTGCTGATGCGTGCGGGGATTATGATTTTTACCAAGATGGTAGCAGGACTGGGCACCACCGCATATGCGGCCCATCAGATTTGCATGAATATTCAGGCGTTGTCCTTTATGACCGGGCAGGCATTTGCGGTATCTTCTACTACTCTGATGGGACAATCTTTGGGGAAGAAGCGGTCAGATATGGCCCAGGCATACTGTACCAGAACCAGACGGATCGGCATGATGTGTGCCATGGGACTGGCAGTGCTGTTTTTGTTCTGTGGCGGCGGCATTGTGGCATTGTATAACAAAGATCCGGACATTATACATATGGGCAGGATCGTGCTGCTGATCGTGGCAGCTGTCCAGCCTTTGCAGACTTCTCAGTTTATCATTGCTGGTGGTCTGCGTGGTGCTGGGGATACCCGTTCCACGGCGATCATTACCTTTGTGACGGTATTGCTCATTCGTCCGGTTATGGCGGCAGTGATGATGTATGGGTTCCATTTTGGATTGTATGGGGCATGGATTGGAGTGGCATGTGACCAGCTGCTGCGCTCTATACTGGTACTGATGCGGTATCAGAGTGGAAAGTGGAAGACTATTAAACTACGTTAAGTTAATTGATCAGAAAGAGGGTAAGGATCAAGGAACTGATCTTTGGTGATGAATCATTGTAAAAGACAAATGAAATGGAGAACCATATAAAAATAGCCTGAAATGAATCATCTCATTTCAGGCTGTTTCAATGTCCCTGACTGGAATCGAACCAGCGGCCTTTCGCTTAGGAGGCGAACGCTCTATCCTACTGAGCTACAGAGACAAAAATCGTGTGCCAGTGAAAGTCTGGCAAAAGTCAATATGGGTTGTCCGACTCAAAATCAGCAAAAGCCTGTAACCAGATTTTGCCTTTGAAGCGGCGGCCCTTTTCCGGTACACCCAATAAATCCGCCTGGTTGATGATGACAGATAGATGGATGCTGTTGCAGTTCAACAGCAGTCGATAGACTGTTTCACTGGTGATAGAGTTTACGATGGTTTTTACATCTTCGATCTCTCCCAGAATGGAATAGTGATCACATTCTACGCCGTTTGGCATGAAAAAGGAGTTGACCAGCGTGTAAATATCCGTGGTGCTGACTTCCCGGTTGACACGGGCAAAGGTGCGCATTTCCTGACGGGTCAAGTATTCCATCGCCGAACGGTCGCCCTTTTTGGCAGCTTCTACCATGTCGCATTTTACCTTGGATGCCTTCCATGCGGCTTCTTCATCTATGGTCTTGTGAATGGGCAACAGAACCTTGCCTTCCTCGGCCAGTCCGGTCAGGCGGATGCTGGTAGCGGCAGGTAGATAACCCAGTTCCTGTGTCAGTTCACGCATATCCATAAAATTAGACAAATAAAAGATCAAAGTGATCCCTACATTGTAATCGTCACAGCTGCCCATATAGGAATCTTTCTCACCCTGTCGTTCAAAAGTAGCAGGGGAAAAGGTGGAGGAAACATCACTGTAAAAATACGGATAATAAAACTCCAGTTCAAAGTCATCATCCTCGTTAAAATTGCCACAGAGTGCCAGTCCCATACCGGGTGCAAAATTCTTGGTCAGTACACACAGGCGGTTGTCTTCCTCTTCTGTGGGAATATATTGAACCGTATCCGGCTGGTTCAGAACCGTATCAAAGACCCCCTTTAATTGCTTTCGGGTGGTGATCGCTTGAAAGCCGATACATTTCAAATAACGATGCATGAGATCTCCTTTCGAAACGGTCAGCGGTGAGATGTCCTCAAACCGCTTTGGAAACAGTACTATTGTACTTCATATTTTCAAAAAGGTAAAGAGGAAATTTCAAGAAAAAGGAAAAAGATAGGAATTGATTATTTTTGTCTGGTACGCTATGATAAGTGGTGGGCGAAAGTGTGAGAGTGCATACGTGTGATAAATTGTGGAAAAATTGCCAGTTTTCAGAAGAGTGGGCATTTGCATACAGAAGCAAGAATGGAGGAGCGATATGAGACTGAGGAATGTAAAAGGCGCAAGAGAGGCGATGGTGGAAAGTACGCTGGTGTTTGATGAACCAAAGGAATGGAAAGGAAGATGGCACGAAGTATTTGAAAATGATCATCCCATTCATATAGAGATTGGCATGGGAAAGGGGCGGTTTATTGTAGAAATGGCACAAACTCATCCGGAAATCAATTACATCGGGATTGAAAAGTATTCTTCTGTGCTGATTCGTGCATTGGAAAAACGGGAAGGTCTGGAACTTCCTAACCTGTATTTCATTCGAATGGATGCAGAGGAAATCAACGAGGTGTTTACAGAAAATGAAGTGGATCAGATTTATCTGAATTTTTCCGATCCATGGCCAAAGGATCGTCATGCCAAGAGAAGGCTCACGTCTACGCAATTTCTTGCCAGATATGATGCCCTGCTGGTTCCGGAAGGTCATCTGGAATTCAAGACTGACAATGTAGGCTTGTTTGATTTTTCTCTGGAATCGGTGCAAGAAGCCGGATGGGAATTGTTGTATGAGACAAGAGATCTGCATCACAGTCCTTATATGGAGGGAAATGTGATGACAGAGTATGAGGCAAAGTTTTCTGGTATGGGAAATCCCATCTGCAAGTTGGCGGCCATGCGTCATCATAGTGAAGGAAAAGAACTGTGATAAAGAGAAACTGTTCGGTCGCCTCACTGTTGCGATGAATATACTATATAGTAATGTGAGAACTGGAGCGTTGCCATGTATGTGAAATATCAGCTGAAGCGTACCATAGAAAAAGCTACATTTGATAAAGTAGGATTCCAGAACCGAGTCAATCGTTGTTGCAAAGGGGTTCAGGAAGCCAGAAAGGCACTGGAGCAGGAAAAACTGCATTTGCCCAAACCGCCTTTTCCTTCTTTGACAAACAAAAAGGAGAAAAAAGAATCGGGAAAAGACCGTCAGAAGAGTGGAAAACCGTCTGGCAGACAGAAAGAAAACAGATGACTGTTCAGGAACCATGGTTACGAAAACGGATAAGAGTGGAATGTTTTGTGGATAACTGATGGGAATGTGTGTTTTTTGTGGATAACTTCGTGGAAAAAGTGGACTTTTTCCACGAAATCCAGTGGATAAGATGTGGACAGCTGGAAAAATATGGTGGATAGCATTGGAATACAAAACAGTCAATTTGTAGGAAGATTTTCCGGATATTTTTGGCAAAATTTTTTCTCAAAAAATGCTTGATTTTTCAATCAATATCCGATATACTACTTACATACAAAGAAGACAAGGGTGTCTGGCAGGAAGTCAGGCACCCTTTTTTGTATGATTTATGGTAACTGTGAAGGTACTGAACTGTTACCATTCCTGTAAAATCAGGCTTACGGATACCAGACAGCAGACGCAAACAACAAAAATGCAGGGAAATGACAGCTTGGCAGACAGAAAATCAATCACTTTTGACAGCATGAAGACCTATTTTTTGCAGCGTAGTAAACAAGAAATATTACCGGATTTTGACAACAAGAAGACAGCATAGAAGACAACATGGGCAGACATCAGTGTGGACAGCATAGAAGACAGTATAAGCAGACATTAGTGTGGACAGCATAGAAGACAGTATAAGCAGACATTAGTGTGACAGATAAGAGACAGCATAAGTAGACAGCAAAGAGACTAGTTTCAGACAGCAGGCATACAGCGTAGGCAGACAGAAAAATCGTATCCGTAAAAATACTCCGTTCTTTCATGATTGTAGAGAGAATGGAGTATTTTTTAGCAAATATTGCATTTGTCAGGAGGGAATAGTAAAATAGTGATAACTGTTCGCCAGTCGCCATTCCGTGAACGTGTGGAATCGTGACAAATAGTGGGAATATTTCAGTAAGGTCAGATGGATTGGAAACAGATTGCATGAAAAGAAACAGATTGTTCTGGGGGATAGAAGCATGCCTGTATCTGCTGTTTTGCAGTGGGGATGGACTTGGATTGCCATGGAAAGCATATGGAAATGAATTGAAATATGGATCACTGCTGCTTTGTTTCGTTTATATGGTGTCGATTTGGTGGAAAGGCGGAAAGCAGGAGCGGAAAGCATTTCTAAGAGATGGATGCTTGGTAGGGATTGTAGGATTTTCTGCGCTGGCAGATTATTTTTTGCTGTTTACAGATTGGTTTGTATGGGGGATTTTGTTGTTTGCTGTGGTGCAGGGCTGGTATCGGGTGGCAATGGCAGACCAAAAGCATGTCCAGACACTGGGTGCCATGTATGGCATCAGTTTGGGGATAACGGCTATGGTAGCGGAGAGTTGTACAAGGTTTTTCCATATGCAGTGGGATGGAACGTTGATATTGATTCTCACTGCAATCTTTTATGGCATCTGCCTGATTCAAAATACTGGTTTGGGTGTGTGGCTGTGGAAGAAATCCATGCCATATTATAAGGAAGAAACCGTATTTTTGTATCCAGCTATTGTGTTATTGTGTCTGTGTGATATTCATGTAGGATTGTACAATTTAAATGAATTACATTTAGTGACAGCAGAGAGTGGCATCCTGGCAGGATGGTGTCAGGCAGCAGGGACATTGATGTGGGCATTCTATCTGCCTTCCCAGCTATGTGTATTGGGAGAGTTGTTATATAGAAAGAATCAGTAACATCCGGTATGGTGACAGTCACAAAATTTATTGTAATTAGGGGTTGCAAGAATGGGCTTTTATGAAGTATGATAATATTAAACATCCATTTACAGGAACGGGTTGGGATTGTGTTCGGGATGGAAATGGTTGTGGAAGAGCAGGCATTTGCCAATAATAAGGATAGGGGTGTACGACATGGAAGAAAACAAAGAAATCATTGCAGAAGCAGTAGAATCTACTACAGAAGCAACAGAAGAAGCAGAGAAAACAGTTGCGGCAGTAGAAGAGACAATGGATGACTATGCAGCACAGCTGACCCAGGAAGCAGTAGAGGAAACGATGGCAGATTATGAAGACCAGCTGGAGCTGACAGTATGGGATACTTTGCAGAAGATGATGGAAGAAAAGACCATCATTAGCGGTAAGATCAGCGGTATTGTAAATGCTGGT
>ONWL01000221.1:3302-4810 GCA_900321525.1 uncultured Eubacteriales bacterium | reverse complement strand
CCGTTCGCTTTCTGCATCAATCCGCTCTTTTGCATTGTCGATGATATAATCCGGCAGTCCCAGTTTCTGGGAAATAGCAAAGGCATTGCTCTTGCCCGGTACGCCGATCAGCAGACGGTAAGTAGGAGAGAGGGTTTCTACATTAAATTCACAGCTGGCATTTTCCACCCCTTCTGTGGAAAGGGCAAATACCTTTAATTCACTGTAATGGGTAGTGGCCATGGTCCGTACTTTCATATTATGAAGGAAGGACAGGATAGAGGTGGCAAGGGCAGCTCCCTCTGTAGGGTCTGTACCGGCACCCAACTCATCAAACAGCACCAGAGAATCCTGATCTGCCTTTTCAATAAAAGATACAATGTTTGTCATATGAGAGGAAAAAGTACTGAGACTCTGCTCAATGCTCTGTTCATCTCCGATATCTGCATACACTTCCCTGAATACTGCCAGTTCGGAACCGTCAAAGGCAGGAATCTGTAAGCCTGCCTGTCCCATCAGGGTAAACAGTCCTACTGTTTTTAAGGACACGGTCTTACCACCAGTATTGGGACCGGTGACAATGAGCAGGTCAAAATCACTGCCCAGTCGCACGTCAATGGGCACCACCTTATGCTTGTCAATCAATGGATGACGGCCTTTCTTGATGAGAATTCGCCCTTTTCTGTTAAATTGTGGCTGACAGCCGTTGTATTCCTTGGCCAGCATGGCCTTGGCAAAGACGAAGTCCAGATAGGACAACAGTCGGAAGTCTTCTGCCAGTGCTTCCTGATGCTCGGCAGCCTGAGTACTTAAATTTGCCAAAATCACTTCGATTTCTTTTCGTTCCTGAATTTCCAGTTCCCGCAGTTCATTGTTTAACTTGACCACAGACATGGGTTCGATGAAGAAGGTAGAACCGGTGGCACTCTGGTCGTGGACCATACCGCTGACCTGGCTTTTATATTCGGCACGAACCGGCAGACAATATCTGCCTCCACGCATGGTGATCACACTGTCCTGTAAATAAGTTCTGGCAGAGTTCATCACAGAGTTTAATTGTTCTTTTACCCGGTTTCTGGTGGTCTGCATGTTCCGGCGGATGGCTTTCAGTGCAGGACTGGCATCGTCTGCCATCTCTTCCTCAGATAAAATGCAGCGGTCAATTTCCTTATATAACTGGGTCAGTGGTTCAATACCGGAAAAATAGTCGTCCAGACTGTCTTTTGGATCGTCATCGTGTTCCTTTTTGCTGTAACTTCTGGCACGGTCTGCCACTCGAAGAACAGAACTGATATTCAGCAGTTCTATGGCACTTAATGTGCCACCGGCATCTAACCGCATGAGGGAACTGCGAATGTCTCTCGTGCCGGAAAAAGACAGACTGCCCTGCTTGTAAATACGGGTCAAGGCATCATTGGTCTCCGTCTGTGCAGTACGGATGGCTCGAATGTCATCCATAGGCAGCAGTTCGGCACAATGTTTTTTTCCCAGAGGGGTCAGCGCATGCTGGGTTAACATGTCAATGATTT
>ONWL01000221.1:0-3272 GCA_900321525.1 uncultured Eubacteriales bacterium | reverse complement strand
ATTAATGATTTTATCATATTCCAAAGTCTTTAATGCTTTTTCGTTCATAAAACTCCTCGATTTCTTATAAAAAGTGACTGTTATTAGTATACCATAGGTTGTGAGGGAAGAAAAGAAAAAGTGTACCTGTTCAAGAGCCATTATTCCGTTAGAACTCGCATAGGGAAGTTGTGAGCGATGCAAGAAAAATCCTTGACATTGCTTTTGTTTTCTGGTAATATATTTGTCAAGGATAAAAGGGAGTAGCTACTATCTTTCCCTTGATAGGATGAGAATCGTCAGCCGGTATATGCAGGTCGTGTGCGATATGCCCGGTTCCATCGTTGATAGCAAGACTTTTATCGTGGCTCTGAGAGGGGCGACGACAAAAGTCTTTTTTATATGTTTTCATCAACATGCCATCCACAAAGACAGGTCGTACCTTCGAAAGCCTTGTAAGAAAGCCAAAGAATTTGAAATAAGGGGGTTTGACACACAAAGGTGTGTACAGGAGGTAAGAAGATGAGAGTGTGGATCAGAGTAAGTGTAGAGCAGTTTGAGTTGTTACAGAAGATGGGAAAGTTGACAGCAGACCAGACCAATCCGGTAGAAACAAAAGACGGTGCAATGGCTTACCATTGGATTGGGGAGGAGTTGGAAAAAGATGTGACTCGTCCAGCAGACTGTCGCTATCCAGTAACTGCATGGTATCAGGCAGAGGGCAAAAAGTTCGTGAAAGGCGTACGGAAGTCAGCAGAAGATGCAACAGAAGTACTACTGACATTGGAGATTCCGGAGCAGGAATTGAAATTGTTTGATGGACAGCTGTTCCATTATGTAGAAGAAGGCCGTTACATTCCTATGAGCCCTCTGGACCAGCAGTGTTATGAGCAGGCACTGGCACATTTGCATCTGGAAGATGATGCACAGAGTTTAGAGGCTGCCAGTATGCAGCGCAGACAGGACAATGTGGCAGAGTGTCTGTGCCGTATGGTGAAGGATTCCTGGCATTCTATTTTTGACACCAGAAGAGAGGATGGATTCCTGTTTGGGGAGAACAGCAGGAAGACCATCCAGGCAGCATTGTGGCAGGTACGTATGGATCAGGTAAGACGGGTAGAATATTTATAATGATGCTTCTGGTTCTTCGGAGCGGATGACGATGGCGGCGCTGGAGCGGATCAGCGCCGTCATCATTTGTTCTAATTGTTTTGGTGGAATAGGATAGTCGGCATGTACCCATGTATTTAAGATCGCCAACGTACCCGAGACTACATACTCCAGCGTATAGTTGAGAAGGTTGGCAGGAACATTTTGCTTGGCGGCAAGTTTTGCCAGATAAGGGAGGATGAGCTTTTTGGTGCGCTCTGCTAGATAAAGGTGTTCACCGGATTCAAACACCAATCTGGCGCGAATTGGCTGGTTGACCATTGCGGTCACCAGGTGGGTAATAAAAGGGGTTGGGTCCATGGCAAGCGCATCCAGATCCGCATTGTCCATAAAAGAAAACAAAATATCCACATATTGTGCATTGAGTTCTTTTCGCACATCCTGAATACTGGAATAATTATTATAGAACGTCTTGCGGTTCACATCAGCAGTGGCAGTTAGTTCACTGATGGTGATTTTTTCCAGTGGTTTGTCTTTCATCAGTGCCATCAGTGCGGTCTGGATGGCAAGCCTGGTCTTTTTTTGGCGGCGGTCTAAGGGCTTTTCTTTATTCTGTTCCATGGGAAGTCTCCTTATATGTAGTATGGGGTATTCATGCCTACAGCCTGTTGCACACCAGTGTGCCCAGTCTGTGGGTATGGATGTCAGCTCTGTATAAGCTTACGGATTGCTTCGCAGTGAGCTGCTCTCGCAATCCTACAGGTATTCGTAAATCGGCCTGTCGGCCTTCTTTACTCATACCTGTTGCAACATCTCATGCCTACAGCCTGCTGCACACCAGTGTGCCCAGTCTGTATGCATGGATGTCAGCTTATACAGTATACTCCACAATTGTGTATTATTTATAAAAAAAGTATGAACAATTTTTTTATTACACATTTGTGTACAAAAGTGAGTAGTAATGGGCATTTTTGGATGGAATTGACCATTGTACGGATTGAAAGGTTGCGTTACCATAAGTGGGTAATAAAATAAAGTGCAGGCAATTGCCTGGAATGAAAGAAAGGTGAAGGTGAAGATGGTAAAACAGGAATGGAAACGTTTGCTGAAGAATCCATTGATGTTGTTGATCGTCGTCGTCATTGCACTGATTCCTTCTATTTATGCCGGGTTGTTTTTGGCATCAATGTGGGACCCTTATGGGGAACTGGAAAAACTGCCAGTGGCAGTGGTCAATTTAGATCAGCCGGTAGAGTACAATGATGAACTGTTGACGATAGGAGAGGATCTGGTAGATAATCTTTTGGAAGA
Source organism: uncultured Eubacteriales bacterium (assembly GCA_900321525.1). Lineage (GTDB taxonomy): Bacteria > Bacillota > Clostridia > Lachnospirales > Lachnospiraceae > UBA2942. The sequence goes on along the minus strand of ONWL01000221.1, from coordinate 872 downwards.
TGCTTCTCTGGATTTTCATGTGACAGATAGTGAGACTGCATCAAAAGGGTTGGAAGATGGAACTTACTATATGATCGTCACAATACCGGAGGACTTTTCCGAATGTGCCTCTACTGTGATGGATGAGAATCCAAAGACCATGCAGCTGGAGTATACCACCAATCCTGCCACAAACTATGTGGCCACTAAGCTGAGTGAGTCAGCTATGACAAAGATTGAAAAAAGTTTGCAGGAAAAGGTGACAGAAACGTATACGACCGCAATGTTTGACCAATTAGGCGGCATCGGGGACAGCTTGCAGGAGGCGGCAGATGGCGCCGGAAAGCTGAGAGACGGTGAGGATACATTGGTAGATGGAGCCAATCGTCTGGCAGATGGCTCCGGGGAACTGGCGGATGGAGTGGGTACGTTGAAAGATGGCACATCAGATCTGAAAGACGGAACAGGAACATTAAAAGATGGTGTGAATCGTTATCTGGATGGTGCCAGCAAAATTGACCAGGGGGCCCGGACATTAGATGATGGAGTGGGCACTTTGAAAAACGGAACTGCAGAACTGGCAAGTGGAGCTGGCGTGTTGGCATCTGGAACATCCCAGCTGGCAGAGGGAGCCGGTACACTGACATCCGGAACATCCCAGCTGGCAGAGGGAGCGGGCACATTGACTGCGGGCACATCTGCTCTTTCTAGCGGTGAGGTGGCATTGAAAGATGGTACTTCACAGCTGCGAACCGGAGCCAATGCACTTGCAAGCGGCACGTCACAGCTGGTGAATGGAGCAGACAGTCTGACAGCAGGCACGTCACAGTTGGTAAATGGAGCAGACAGTTTGACGGCAGGAACCGCAGAACTGGCAACCGGAGCAGATTCTC
>ONWL01000109.1:5742-6885 GCA_900321525.1 uncultured Eubacteriales bacterium | reverse complement strand
TTTCGGCGATTGCCTGCATGGGCGGTATTTTCGGCTTTTTGTCGATTGCGAACGCCGGAGAAACCGTAACGATCACGGTTGGCGTTCTGTTCAGCTTCTCGCTTTTGTTTCAGGCTACGGAAAATGTGCAGTATTGGTTCCAGGCGAAGCTGCTTTCAAAATACCCGTCGATCGCTTCGGTGATCGCCTATACCATCGTCGCGCTGTATAAGGTTTTCCTGCTGATAACAGGAAAGAGTGTGCTGTGGTTTTCTGTTTCGAGTACATTGGATTATTTGCTGATATCCTTTATCCTGCTTGTGATCTATCACAGAAAGGGCTCGCAAAAGCTTCGCTTTTCGTGGCGGCTCGGTATAGAAATGCTGCACAGCAGCAAATACTATATCGTTTCCAGTATGATGGTTTCGGTTTTTCAGCAGACAGACCGCATAATGCTCAAGCTGATGATGAACGAAGCTGAAACAGGCTACTATAATGCCGCGATAACCTGCGTCGGAGTGACCTCGTTTGTTTTTGCTGCGATCGTCGATTCGATGCGACCGCCCATACTCGAAGCAAAGCACGAGGAAAGCAGCTCATATGAACCGCGTATTACACAGCTTTATTCGGTAATAACCTATTTTTCGCTGGCTCAGTGCGTGATTATGGTTTTTCTCGCAAAGCCCTTAGTGCTGGTGATGTACGGCGAGGATTATCTTCCGAGCGTTACCGCGCTCAGGATAGCGGTGTGGTACGTCACGTTTTCCAATTACGGGAGTATTCGCAACATTTGGATGCTCGCTGAATCAAAGCAGAAGTACCTGTGGATAATCAATCTTTCGGGAGCTTTGGCAAATGTTGCGCTAAACGCGGTTTTAATACCGTTTTTAGGCGCTGTGGGTGCAGCAATCGCCTCACTTTTCACACAGTTCTTTTCAAACTTTATTATCGGTTTTATCATTACAGCCTGTAATCACAAAAATCATCACCCGGGAAATCACATTGGTGTATCAGTGCTATTATTGCAAGTATAATGCGTTGGATAAAATTGAAGTTAAGAATATAAATTACAAAAAAGTCGTTTTTACGATTTGGGATAAAAAGATCATTGAGGTTTCCCGTGACAGTGCATATCAGGCTGTTAATTTTGCACTTGTACGTCGG
>ONWL01000109.1:0-5704 GCA_900321525.1 uncultured Eubacteriales bacterium | reverse complement strand
GAATTGCAGAGGAGGAACTGAACGGCGAATCCCGTGCAGAATATGGACTGGAGATTGTCAAAAAACTTTCAAAAGAACTGACTGACGAATACGGAAAAGGCTTTACAAAAACGAATCTGTATAATTTTTATTTATTTTATAAAACTTTTCCAGAAATTTTCCACTCAGCGAGTGGAAAATCTGTTCCATTGCTTTCATGGACACATTATAGAACCCTTTTGCAGGTAAAAGACGAGAAAGCCAGAGCATGGTATGCAAAAGAAGCTTTAGAGCAGACTTGGGCTGTTCGCACGCTTCAACGCAATATTGATTCACAATACTATTATCGCCTGCTGGCATCACAGAATGCAGAATCGGTGGAAACAGAGATGAAACAGCTCACGTTCAGCTATCAGCAAGACAAGCTGGAATATCTGAAGAATCCTATTGTGGCTGAATTTCTTGGACTTTCATCCAATGTAGATATGACAGAGACACATTTGGAATCAGCGATCCTTTCCAATTTGCAGAAATTTCTGATGGAACTTGGGAAAGGTTATGCATTTGTTGCTCGCCAGCAGCATATCCACACGGAGAAACAGGATTATTACATTGATCTTGTTTTTTACAATTATATATTAAAGTGCTTTGTGCTGATTGACCTGAAAACTGGAAAGATCACTCATCAGGATGTTGGTCAGATGGATATGTATATCAGGATGTATGATGAGCTAAAGCGTAACGAAGGTGACAATCCCACGTTGGGTATCGTACTGTGTTCCGAAACCGATGAGGACATTGCTCGGTATTCTGTGATGCATGGTAGCGAGCAACTTTTTGCCTCAAAATATAAACTGTATCTGCCGACAGAAGAAGAACTGCGTGCAGAGATTGAAGCACAAAAGGCAATTTTCTATCTGCAACAAAAGGAAAACAGCGAAAGTAATAAAATATAAATTCACGAAAATAAGGAAAAAGTCTGGTAGAACTTATGCAAGAAGAAATGAAGCAATTCTCAATTTTTTGAGAATATGCACTTGCAGAAGGCATGTGAAAAGTATATAGGAATTGGAATTTTGAAAAACAAGAGGTTGTGCCACTGGTTGAACAGGAAAATGGGTGTCACAGCCTCTTTTGTATTTCGTTCATTTTGTGGAAATGGCTTCACAACCGAAGGGTTCTATGTTAGAATGGAATTGATATGTGGGATTTTCCCGGTAGGAGGTTTTAAAATATGGAGCAGTATAAGAAAGAATTTATTGAGTTTATGATTGACAGCGAGGTACTTCGCTTTGGGGATTTTGTGACCAAGAGTGGACGGAAGACACCGTTCTTTGTAAATACCGGATTTTATCGCACCGGCAGCCAGCTGCGGAAGTTAGGAGAATACTATGCAAGAGCCATCCATGACCAGTTCGGCACAGACTTTGACGTGCTGTTTGGACCGGCTTATAAGGGCATTCCGCTGTCTGTAGCCACCGCTATGTCTATCAGTGAGTTTTATGATGCAGATGTGCGCTATTGCTCCAACCGTAAAGAAGTGAAGGATCATGGGGATGTGGGCATTTTGCTTGGAAGTCCACTGAAGGATGGAGACAAAGTGGTGATGATCGAGGATGTGACCACTTCCGGCAAGTCCATTCAGGAGACCTTCCCCATCATCAAGGCTCAGGGAGATGTGAATGTACTGGGATTGTGTGTATCCGTAGACCGGATGGAGCGTGGACAGAACTCCGAGAAGAGTGCACTGAAGGAAGTGGCAGAGACCTACGGCATCCAGACCACAGCCATTGTGACCATGGCAGAGGTCATTGAGCATCTGTATAACAAGGAGTACAAGGGCAGAGTGATCATTGACGATACCATCAAGGCCGCCATTGATGCATATTATGAGCAGTACGGTGCCAGAGAATAAAATTGGCAGGCACTTGCAAAACTATTATAGAACTGGAGCAGGTAGCTTCAGAACAGGAGGAATCTATGAACGAGAAGATCTATCGGGCACTTGGAATCGGCGGTGCAGCCGGTATCGCAGTGGGGGTGATTGTGCTGGTGACCGGCTTGACGGCAGGCATTGTATCTATCGTCACAGGCGCACAGCTTCTGAATAAAAGAAAGCATGTGACGTTTTAAAAGAGAGCCGGATCGGCAGAAGGAACAAGGTATATGAAAGACAGAACGTGTCAAAAGCATGCCCCATCCTGTGGGAGCAGACCTGTGCTGGGGGTGCTGTTTGCTGCCTACCTTGCAGGATTGTGTTATCTGCTTTTTTTTGAAAAGGCACTTGGCAGAACTGATGTGCACAGAGGGTATTCCTATAACCTGGTGCTGCTTCGGGAAATCCGCCGTTTTGTGCGGTACAGAGAACAGCTGGGTCTGTGGCCGATCATGGTCAATCTGGTTGGGAATGTATGCTGTTTCATACCTTTTGGGATGTTTCTGTATCTGGAGTTTCCCAGACTCCGGTATGTGGCAGCCATTACGGCAGTGACCTGTCTGTTTAGTCTGCTGATTGAAACCACCCAGCTGGTATTTCAGGTGGGATGCTTTGATGTAGACGATATTTTACTGAATACACTGGGCGGTTTTTTCGGCGCAGTGGGGATGGTGTGTTACAATTATCTGGGGATGAAAGGGAAGAAACATGGCGAAATGGGAGATTGATTTTGCATCCAGACGACATATCTGGCAGAGTTATGGCACATGGATCTGTCTGGGATTGGAACTGGTCATTTTTCTTTACTGCCTGCTGCGTTCTCTTCTTGCCAGAGGACAGGCAGATGTAATGGTAGGTGTTGTCTGTGTAGGCATTGTGGTACTGGCATTTGCCGGTGCGTATATTGCTTACTCAGGTCTGAAATTAAAAGGACGAATTTACCGAAAAGCCATGAAGACAGGATTGGTACTCAATCTGATTGTGCTGATTGGCATGGTGGCTCTGTACATCTGGGGCGGTTCCACATTATCTTTATAAAACGGACAGGGAACAGGAAATAAGGAGAGGCATCTGGAATGAATGAGTTGGTTTTAGAACGGTATGGGCTTGCTACAGCCCGTCTGGCAGAAGTGGCAAAAGAAACGGTTCTGGCGCAGCCCTATCTGGACTATTTTCAAAAGGAAGCACAGTTTCTTCTGCTATTGAGAGACTGGTGGGCTTTTTGTGCAGAAAACAGGATAAAGACGGCAGAACTGGCGGAATTAGAGGACTGGAACAGACGGTTGTATGAGGAGATTTTACCGGAGAGGTATGAGACTTCTTATACCAATCCTACCTATGCCGTATCGGTGTTTGGAAAAGAGGTCGGCAGACTGTTTTCTATGCTGGCGGCAAGCCTGCGAAAGGGGATTGTGGCGTGTACGGAAGGAAGACTGGACAAGCTGACCATTTACATGGAGTTGTTTCTGGAACTGTATGCTACAGCGGAAGATTCCATTGATCTCCATCAGATGCGCCAGTCGGTGTACTGGTTTGAAAGTGATTATGCAGATATCTTTGCAGCGGATATTGTGAAGGAACGTGTCGGTGTGACGACGCTTCCATATGAGCAGATCGTGCTGGATGCAAAGCCGGATCTCCGGTATCTGTATCGGTATGGGGTGTATATTTCTCAGGGAACCAAGCAGCTGGCATCTTATTTATTTTCGCTGAAAGAGGCGGAGATAGACCGAATTGCAGAGACCATGGTGGAGGGATACCGCACCGGTTATGAAATCTGCAAACGGGACATTACCTTGAAGAAGAGCGCGCCGGTCATGTATCATGTAGGAACAGAGCGAATCATACAGAAGGTGATAGAGCGGCTGTCACAACTGGATATTCGTCCGGTGATCCGTCAAGCATTTCTGGATGTGCAGTCTGCCAACCGTCAATACGGGTATGACCATCGGTTTGACGATGCCATTTATATGGATCGCCAGTATAAGGAACGGTATTTACAGGTCTATCGGACAGAGTATGAAAATCATAAAGAGCAGGCCAGGAAGCAGGGAGGTCCTGTTTGTCTGGAAACCTTTGGAGAGGAACCCTTTTCTCCTGTTGGAAAGACAGAAGCTTTGAAGTACAACGAGAAGCAGCAGACCATCTCCATCGAACTGCATCAGGAACTGAGCCGGATTGTCAATACCTATATTCCACAGGAAGAATCCAGCTTTACCATTATGGCCATTCCCACACCGGATATTGGCCAGCGGTTCGAGGATATTTTCCGGGAATGCATGGAAGTCAATACACTGGATGTGAAGGTATATCGGGAAATCCAGCAAAAGATTATCGATGCACTGGATCAGGGAACCCATGTGGTCATTCGTGGAAAGAACGGCAATGAGACTGAGCTGACCGTGGCGCTGCATACGTTAGAGCAGCCCCAGACCCAGACCAACTTTGAGAATTGTCTGGCAGATGTGAACATTCCGGTGGGAGAGGTGTTTACTTCTCCAAAACTTGCAGGCACCAATGGGCTGCTTCATGTGAGCAGAGTGTTCCTAAACGGACTGGAATACCTGGATCTGCGACTGAGATTTCAAGATGGAATGATTACAGAATATAGTTGTGGTAACTTTGCAGACCCTCAGGCAGGCAAGGCATACATTCAGGAAAATTTGTTGTATCACAGAGACACCTTGCCTATGGGAGAGTTTGCCATTGGCACCAACACCACTGCGTTTGCCATGGGCGTGCGGTATGATATGTTCAGACAGCTGCCCATTTTGATTGCGGAAAAGACAGGTCCTCATTTTGCAGTGGGGGATACCTGTTATTCTTATGCAGAGGATGTGGCAGTGTTTAATCCCGATGGCAAGGAGATCATTGCCCGTGACAATGAGTGTTCTATTTTGCGCAAAAGCGAGCCAGAGAAGGCATATTTTTCCTGCCATACAGATATTACCATCCCTTATTTTGAACTGGGAGAAATCTCTGCGGTACGTGCAGATGGAAGCAGGATTCCGATTATAGCGGATTCCAGGTTTGTACTGCCGGGAACAGAGTTGTTAAATGAACCATTGGAAGGATTAGAAAGCAAATGAAAAAGATTGGAATTATTGGAGGCGGACAGTTAGGAAAGATGATGATTCTGGATGCGAAGCGTCTGGATTACCAGTTTGTCATCTTAGATCCTACGGTACAGTGTCCGGCACACAGCATTGCAGATGCCCATATTGTAGCCGGATTTGATGATGTGGAAGCCATCAAGCGCCTGGCAGAGCGTGTGGATGTGGTGACCTACGAGTTTGAGCACATCAGCTTGCAGGCATTGCAGGAGTTAGAGGCAGCAGGACATAAGGTATACCCATCCTCTGAGACACTGGGATATATTCAAAACAAGTACCAGCAGAAATGTCACCTGCAAAAGCATCATCTGCCGGTGCCTGGGTTTATACCAGTGGAGACGGTTTCTGATATCAAACAGGCAGGAGAACAGTTTTCTTATCCGTTGATTTTAAAGACCTGTACAGGTGGTTATGATGGCAAAGGCAATGCAGTCATCGGTTCCGAGGAAGACATTGAAAATGCCTATGAAGCATTAGGCAAGGGCAGTTTGCCCCTGATGGTAGAAGAGTTTGTACCTTTTGTAAAGGAAGTGTCTGTGCTGGCGTGCCGCAGTGTAAACGGGCAGACGGTGGTATTTCCGGTTGCGGAAAATGTACACAAGGACAGCATTTTAGATGAAACTACAGTGCCGGCAGCCATCAGTCCGGAGACCACAAAAGAAGCCATGGAAGTGGC
>ONWL01000153.1 GCA_900321525.1 uncultured Eubacteriales bacterium | reverse complement strand
TGAGGATATTGCACTGGACATCAACATTTGCCCTGTTGGAGATGCCACAGGAGATGGCAAGGTCAACACCCGTGACTTGAACCGTCTTTATGCCCATGTAAATGGTACCAATCCATTGGATGGATACGAATTTGCCTGTGGAGATGTGGTAGGAACAGACAGTACCATCAATACCAGAGATTTGAATCGTCTGTACGCACATATCAGCGAATCCAATCTGCTGTGGTAGTTTCATAGGCTGAATTTAGAGAATTTTAAAAATTGTGAATCCATCCTGCCTTTCAGAAGTGTCAGACTGGAAGGGCATGGAGCAGAAATCAAGCAGTGGTGTAAATAGAAAAAGTACACAGCGTTCATTTAGGAAGAGAGATCCATGAAAAATAAAAATCATGGGTGTCTCTTCTGTCTTTTGAAAAAAAATTTGAGATATTTTATAAAGATCGTGCCATAAAATGTAAAAAATTTGGAACTATGGAAAATGCTATTGTAAATGAAATCAGAATATGATATCGTAAAATACAACAAAATGATTCTACTAATGATGAGAGCATAGGGTGTGACCGGTTTCAAGCAGAAAAGGAACAGCACAGGAACAGCTAGTTTTTTGGAATAGATTTTGATATGATAAATTCAAAAAATAACTCTCTTCAAATAATGAAATACAAGAATGGATGGAACTGTTTGGGAATCATTATTCTGTGAAGGTGCGAACAGTTTCCGATAGATAAAGAAAGTGAGAAAATAAGTATGGCAGATTTTTTGACCTTATTTCAAAACTACGCAAGTGAATCCAAGATTTCAGACAGTACCTTTGCCAAAGCCTCCGGTTTAAGCAGAGCCTATATCAATAAAATTCGAAATGGAAAGAAATTTTGTAAGAATTACGAAAAGATGATGAAGGTCATAGAATGCTTGCAACTGGAAAAGAACGCAGAAGATGAACTGAAACTGGCATATCAGATGCAGCTTTCCGATGACAATGGATATATGATTGTGGATGCGGTTTCACAGCTGATCAAAAGTTTTGCGTCCATTGCAATGGAGCGTGATAATATGATTCTGGTAAAAGAGGAAGTGTGGCCAGAGCAGAAAATTTATTATTATAAGGAAAATATTATGATCGTCTGCCGAAAGTTGATTGAACAGGAGGCGGTGAAAAGGGACGGACACATTCGTCTGCTCATGCAGTCCGGACAGGTGCAGATACAGGAGGCGCTGAAATGGGGGCTGCGAAACAATTCAGATTTTCAGGTGGACCAGTTGATTGGTTTGGAAAAGACAGCCGGAAATAACTATTTGAAGAAAACGAATGTGGAATTGTTGCAGCAGTTGGTACCCATTATTTTAAGCCAACAAAAGCTGAATTACAGAGTATATTATCATTATGAGTGGATGACCTCCTATTTGTCTATCTTTCGCATTGCCTCTCATTTTCTGATCACAGGCAGTCAGGTGTTATGTATCAATGATGATTTTTCCCAGGCGATTCTTTGGAGCGGAGAAACCAGCGTCACACATTTTGCAAAGGTTTTTGATGATATGATTCGCAAAGCGGATATGCTGTATTTCACATCCGCAGATCCGGTTGGCGTCTATGCGGATTTTTTCGTGGATGCGTCAGATAACTGTCCGGCGTATACCATGGGAGGGCAGCCTTGCCTGGGGATTGCGGCAAATGATGCCATGTTTGAAAAATATGCCATTGACTTGCATTCTAACGAAGTGATGCAGCGTCTACTGCAATTCAATCAAAAAGTCAGACAGATGTATCATACAACCACAGTGGTTGCTTATTTTACCAGAAGAGGACTGCAGAGGCTGCTGGAAACAGGCTGGCTGGAGGAAATTCCACAGGAATTGTATCATCCATTGGAATTGGAGGATCGCAAGGCATTGATTCGCAATCTCATTGACCTGGCAAGGAAGGGAAATTATGAGCCTCATTTGATTGACGAAGCCCAGTTTGACCGTTACCCGGTGGGATTGGTCATTGACTGTTATAGCGAGAATGATATCGTAGTGTATTACCATACAGATTTTGTGGAAAAGCATTTTATTATCAAGGAAGTTTCACTGGCAAACTGCTTCTATCAGTATATGGAGTGGATGCGAACCAGTTCCAAAGTGTGTTCTGTAGAAGAGACTTTGGCATACCTGGAAAATTTGATTACGGTATGATTTTGTAATCAGTTTTTTGGGGAAAAGTTGATTTTTTTATGAATAAAATTAATGAATTCTTTGGTTGCTGGATTTTGCGCCAGACTGTCGGATATCACAAAACCAATGGAACGTCTGGGAATAGAGCCGGGGGCGGTCAGTTCTACCAGTTCACCGCTTTCCAGTTCTTTTGTCACACATTCCCTGATACAGCAGCCGATCCCCACACCGATTTTGGCAAATTCAATCAGCAGATCCATGGTGGTTAATTCAATCAAGTGCTGAATATCTACCCGCTGTTCTGTCAGATATTGATCAATAAAGGTGCGGGTAATATTTTTTTTGTCCAATAACATAATCGTACCAGTCTGAAAGTAATTGGTGTTTCGCCCCTCTCGCAGATAGAGATGTTCCATGTAGCTGGGTGCTGCCACAAAGGTGTCTACAATATGCATCATATGAAGAAAAGAAATATGCCGTTCTACAGGAGGCTGTGCAATAAACCCAATGTCGATGGTCTGTCGTTCCAGCATGGAAAGGGTTTCGCCGGAAGACTGGTTTTCTATGGTGAAAGAAATATGGGGGTGGGTGTCGATAAACTCCTTCAGATATGGAATCAGCATATAGCGGCAGAGGGTTGTGCTGACCCCCATTCTGATGTGTCCGATGCCCAGCTTATGTACCCGTGCCAATTCATTTTCTGCACAGTCCAGTTCGTGAAAGGCAATCTTCACATGTTGATATAGAAGTTCTCCTTCCTTGGTCAAAGTCACTCCTCTGGAGTTACGGAAAAAGAGGGGAGTGCTCAGGTTTTCTTCTAGTTTACTGATGGCTTTGGAGATGGCAGGCTGACTGATATACAGGATACGAGCTGCCTTGGAAATATTGCCTGTTTGTGCAACGGTGTAAAAAATGCGATAAAGGGAAAGATTTTGTTCCATTGTTTGCTCCTTTTTGAAGAATTTTTGTTTCCATAAACACAAGTTATAATATGTATTCATAATATGTATTTCAATTATAACATATCTGGTGTTAAAATAAAACAAAAAGTAACTGTTTGGTGCAACTGTTTTGTGACAGTATAAAGTCTGAACGGTTATCATGAAAAAATTGTAAACAGGAGGCAGTTTATTATGGGTATGACAATGACACAAAAGATTCTTGCAGCAGCAGCAGGACTGGCGGAAGTAAAGGCAGGGCAGCTGATTGAGGCAGATCTGAGTCTGGTATTGGGAAATGATATTACCTCACCTGTAGCCATTCATGAAATGGATAAATTTAACAAGCAGAGTGTATTTGACAAAGAGAAGATTGCGCTGGTAATGGACCATTTTGTACCAAATAAGGATATTAAGTCAGCAGAGCATTGTAAATGTGTACGCCAGTTTGCCTGTCAAAATGGCATCACCAATTTCTTTGATGTAGGACAGATGGGAATTGAACATGCGCTTTTACCAGAGAAAGGTCTGGTGGTAGCAGGAGATGTAGTGATCGGTGCAGATTCTCATACCTGTACCTATGGCGCCCTGGGTGCATTTTCCACAGGTGTGGGAAGTACCGATATGGCAGCCGGTATGGCGACAGGAAAGGCATGGTTCAAAGTGCCATCTGCCATTAAGTTTGTGCTCACCGGAAAGCCACAGCCGTGGATCAGCGGGAAGGATGTGATCTTACACATCATTGGTATGATCGGTGTAGATGGGGCATTGTATAAATCTATGGAGTTTACCGGAGACGGCATTGCCAACTTAAGCATGGATGATCGTTTTACCATTTCCAACATGGCAATCGAAGCTGGTGGTAAGAACGGTATCTTCCCGGTAGATGAGACCACCATTGCATATATGAAGGAACATTCTACCAAGGAATTTAAGATTTATGAGGCAGATGAGGATGCAGAGTATGAGGCAGTATACACCATCGATTTGAGTACGCTGAAATCTACTGTATCCTTCCCACATCTGCCGGAAAATACACATACTATTGATGAAGTAGAGGAGATTGCCATTGATCAGGTTGTCATCGGTTCCTGTACCAATGGTCATATTGAGGATTTGAGATGTGCGGCAGCCATTTTGGAGAAGTTCCCGGTAAAGAAGGGACTGCGTTGTATCATTATCCCGGCTACACAGAAGATTTACTTACAGGCAATCGAGGAAGGTCTGGTACAGACCTTTATCAAGGCAGGTGCAGTGGTCAGCACACCGACCTGTGGTCCATGTCTGGGCGGTTATATGGGCATTCTGGCCGCAAATGAGCGCTGCGTATCCACGACAAACCGTAACTTTGTAGGCCGTATGGGTCATGTTGATTCAGAAGTATATCTGGCAAGTCCGGC
>ONWL01000292.1 GCA_900321525.1 uncultured Eubacteriales bacterium | reverse complement strand
CTCCTGTGCCGCCTGACACCAATACCGGATCAAATACACCTCCGTATTGATCAACACCCCATCCATATCAAATAATACTGCTTTTTTCTCCATATCAATCCTCGTTTCTCACCGCAATTCATCCAGATACCCCATCAATTCCTTCATCTGGTCACGCAGTTCTGCCGCCGCTTCGAAATTCAACTCTGCCGCTGCCTGCTGCATCTGCTTCTTGATCTTGGCAATGAGCTTTTCCAGTTCCTTCCGGCTCATAGATTCCGGATCCTTCTCTATCTTGGCACTGGCTTTCTCGGCCGCCTTGCTGATGCTGATCAGATCACGGACTGCCTTTTTAATGGTCTGCGGGGTAATGCCACGTTCCTGATTATAAGCCTGCTGTATGGTTCGTCTTCGTGCAGTTTCCTCAATGGCATGCCCCATGGAATCGGTCATGGTATCTGCATACATGATGACCCTGCCCTCTGCATTTCGTGCCGCACGGCCTACGGTCTGAATCAGCGAAGTCTCGCTTCGCAGAAATCCCTCTTTGTCTGCATCCAGAATCGCCACCAGTGCAATCTCTGGAATATCCAGACCTTCCCGCAACAGATTGATACCCACTAACACATCGAACTGATCCAGACGCATGTTGCGAATGATCTCTGCACGTTCCAATGTATCAATATCTGAATGGAGATACTTGACCCGAATGCCTGCATTCTGCAGGTAATCCGTCAGATTTTCTGCCATCTTCTTAGTCAGTGTGGTCACCAGTACCTTATTGCCTGCATGAGTGGTCTTTCGAATTTCCCCGATCAGATCATCGATCTGTCCTTCCACCGGCCGGACTGTAATCTCCGGATCCAACAGACCGGTGGGACGAATCACCTGCTCTGCCCGGAGCATCTCATGTTCCTCTTCATATACATTGGGTGTAGCGGACACAAATAGCATCTGGTCAATCTTGCTTTCAAACTCTGTAAAATTCAGCGGACGGTTGTCCAGTGCGGAAGGAAGGCGAAATCCGTATTCCACCAGTGTGGATTTCCGGGAACGGTCACCGGCATACATACCTCGTACCTGAGGGATTGTAATATGGGACTCGTCCACAATAAACAAAAACTCATCTGGAAAATAGTCCAACAATGTCCATGGCGGTTCCCCCGGTGCGCTTCCAGACAAGTGTCTGGAGTAATTCTCAATGCCGGAACATATGCCTGTCTCCCGCAGCATCTCCACATCAAAGTGGGTTCGCTCTGCGATCCTCTGGGCTTCGATGAATTTATCCTTCCCCTTAAAATAAGCAACCTGCTCTTTCAACTCTGCTTCAATGTCCTGGCAGGCTCGTTCAATTTTTTCCTTAGGTACCACATAGTGAGAAGCCGGAAAGATGGCAATGTGATTTAACCAACTCTGAATCTCTCCTGTCAACGGATCAAACTGTGCGATCCGATCTACCTCATCCCCAAAAAATTCTACCCGAACTGCCTTATCTCCCCATTCAGCCGGGAAGATTTCCAGCACATCTCCGTGTACCCGGAATGTACCACGTTTAAAATCAATCTCATTGCGCTCATACTGCAATTCGATCAGTTTATGGATCACTTCATCTCTGTCCCGCTCCATACCGGGACGCAGAGATACGATCATTTCCTTATAATCCACGGGACTGCCCAGACCGTAAATACAAGATACCGATGCAATGATGATCACATCTTTCCGCTCTGACAGCGCAGCTGTGGCAGACAGGCGCAGCTTGTCAATCTCATCATTGATGGCCGAATCCTTCTCAATATACGTATCGGTAGAAGGCACATAGGCTTCCGGCTGGTAATAATCATAATAAGACACAAAATACTCCACTGCATTTTCCGGAAAAAACTCTTTAAACTCGCTGTAAAGCTGCCCTGCCAGTGTCTTATTGTGTGCCAGAATCAGAGTAGGCTTGTTCAATGCCTGTATGACATTGGCCATGGTAAATGTCTTACCGGAACCGGTTACACCAAGCAATGTCTGAAACTGATTGCCTGCCCGAAAACCTGCCACCAGATCCGCAATGGCCTGGGGCTGGTCACCGGTGGGCTGATATTCGGAGTGTAATACAAAATGATCCATACGATTCCTTTCTATTATCCCATTTTTTAGGTATTTGCGAAACTCTCCAAAAAGTTTCATCAGTGTTGGCTAGGAAGACAAATATGGCTTTTGAAGGCCATTGAAAACGCCGGTACTTGCTTTTTGAAGCAAATTGCGAACAAAAAGCTTAGTATCCGTTGCGTTTTCACCTGGCGAAAGCTTGCCTGAAAAAGCCATATTGC
>ONWL01000194.1 GCA_900321525.1 uncultured Eubacteriales bacterium | reverse complement strand
ACGGAACTGGCAGAAGAAAGCTATACCGTCTTTGTAGAGAGCAATGAAGAGGAAGGCACCATCGTGGCAGATGTGTTTGTACCACGGAAAAGCTGAGTGGTGATTGCGAAACTCTGATACCGAACGCCTTTCGTCAAAATTTTTATTTGAAAAACACGCTCTCGCTTCGAATCATTCGTAAGAATGATGTCCACAGCAACGGTACTAATATTTTTTTCGCTTTCGTTCCAAAAATAAAGTACCGGCGTTCCACAGAGTTTTTCAAGTGAAAAATTTTTGATATACAGGCTGTTTTGGGTCTACTCAAAGAGTTTCGCAATTACCTGAAAATGGATGAAAAAGGAAAAGGAAAAGCAGGAGGAAGTACAGAATGAAAAGAAAGCAGATGAAAACCATGGAGCAGCTGCGGGACAGTGCCCTGCTGTTTGAGACAGATGTCCCTCCGTTCGGATACCTGCTCCTGCTGATCGTGGCGGTCAGTCTGGCAGGTGTGCTGTTATGGAGTACCCAGGCAGTGAAACCTTATGTGATCGTTTCTCAGGGAACTGTGACCAGTGCAGATGCGGCATATGTGATGCCTGCCTACACGGGAGAGATCGAAGAAAATGATATGGAAGAGGGGATGCTGGTGGAAGAAGGGGATGTACTCTTTACCATCAAGAGTACAGATTATAATCTTCAGGAAGAACAGCTTCTTGCAAGCAGGGACATCTATGAGCAGCAGATTACAAAATCAAATCTTCTGGTCAAGTCCATTCAGGACAATACCAATTATTTTGACGGTACAGATCCGGAGGATACCCTGTATTACAGCAGTTTTGAGGCATACCAGTCCCAGGTGGCGCAAAATCGGTTCGATGCCAGTACATACAAAGCATATGGATATTCCGATGAGCAGATCCAGGCAGAGATGGAGAAGAATCAGGGAAAGGTGACAGAGATTTATTATTCTGCCATACAGTCGGCAGAAAATGCCATACAGGAAGCCACAAAGCAGATCGCATCTATTGATGCGCAGCTATTGGCCATCCAGAGCGGGCAGACAGAATACCGGGTCAGGGCAGCCAGTGCGGGAACGCTGCACATGCTGGCGGACTATAAGGCAGGGATGGTGGTGCAGACCGGTTCGGCGGTGGCCACCATCACACCGGAAAACGGGGAAGTGCTGATTGAGGCATATGTGAGTACGGCAGATATGGCACGGATGGAAGAAGGGGAGCCTGTACAGTTAGCAGTCAATGGACTGGTGCAGTCGGTGTATGGAACCATCGATGGAACGGTGGCGCACATTGCCAGCAATGTGACATCCATGGAAGGCGAGCAGGGGGAGAGCAATCCGGTCTTTCGGGTTCAGATCACACCGGATACGGATTATCTGGTCAGCCGTACAGGGCGGAAAGTCAGTCTGAAGAACGGTATGACCGTGGAAGCACGGATCCGGTATGATGAGGTCACATACTTTAACTATGTGCTGGAGAAACTGGGACTGCTGGTGAGGTAAGGGAATGTGTACAAGCAGTGAGGAAGATACTGGAAGAGGACATGATGAGTGGTATATGGATCTACTGATAGAAAGTGACAAAAACAGGTGTTTATCATGATTGACATATAGTGTTCATCCGGTTGCAAACGGATGAACAGAAAAGTTTACATAAGGAGGGCACGATTATGGAGATGTGCTATGACGGAACGTTGGTCATGCCAAGCAGCTATGCTGTGATGAGCGAGGATGAGATGACGTATGTGGAAGGAGGTGGGTGGACAACATATAAAGGAAATGACGCATTGCTACAATTAAGTGTAATGGCAGGCCAGGTTTATGGATGTGCAGTTGCAGCAGGTAAATTAGGAAAGGCACTTGCAGCAGGTGCATTAACTTGTGAGACGGGTTGGGGACTGGTTGTAGCGGTGGCAGCAAGTCTTGGACTTTCAGTATGTATAGTGGCTGGTACTGCGCAAGCGGTCTTTTTTGCCGCCGCATTATTATATCATAGACAGTATAAGGCATTCGATGCATATAGTGTTTCCATTTGGCAGTGGAGTGCAACTTTGGGAATCAGGAAAGCGACTTCATAGTTTAGCCACACAAATTATATTTTAAAACAACTGGTCTTAATGAAACTTTTCTCAGTCGAAAATATGTTTTCGACTGAGAAAGGAAGGAGTAATAAATGAAAAAAGCAGAAAGGTGGATTTTTATATTTTTAGGACTTACGCTTGCTTTTAGTAGCAACTCTATTGCTAATTTATTAGTAGATAAAGAAATTCATAGTGAATTGAATGCGGCTATTGTTGTTGTATGCTCAATTATTGCAGTACTTTTGTGCTTTGTACAAACAAGAGTTGATAAGAAAAACAAAGAGCAGAATGTGACTGTATTGTCAAAGAAAAATAAATTCATTATTGGGATAATTGTGGTATCTTTTGTTGTAGGTATTGTGGTATCACTGTTTATCCTTATAAATCCAAACGTTTTAAAATAAATAAGATAAAATTGGGATTAAAAATAAGTATATAATTTTGTGTTGTGGTTTGTGGACCTAAGGCGTGTAAGTAGATATTGATTTTCGAGAATATTTGTGTTACGTGTTGACATATTGGAAAATAAAGAGAATGAAAACAGATCAGAAAACAGATGGTGTATCAGAATACGATATATAGGGGTACCTGGGTAATTGTCAACAGGGGGACAAAGAGAAAGGAGCAGAAGATGAAGGGAGCAGGAAAGGGAATACGGCATATAGTGGCGGTCATCCTGTCTGCGGCAGTGGTGACAGGCATGTCCGGTGTGGTGTATAGTGACAGGGTTTATGCCACCCAAGTAGAGGAACAGCCGGAACAGGTAGCAGAAACCGTACAGGAGCCCACGGCTGCAAAACCCCAGGAACTGGATCTGGGGGAGTATCAGTCCAGTATGGAGATTGGACAGCGTCAGCTGTTAACGGTGACGGTTCTTCCTCTGGGAGCGAACGCATCCCTTTCCTACCAGTCTTCTGATCCGTCTGTGGCGGAGATCAATGGAATGGGGCGGATCACTGCCCTTGGTGCAGGGGTGGCCCAGATCCAGGTATCCTGTGCCGGAACAGAGGTGTCTGCATCCTTTTCCTTACAGGTGACGGAATCGGTGGAAAGCCGGAGTGTACAGGTAACGGAACTGGATCTGGGCGACTGTCCAAAGGAGCTGACAGCAGGCAGTACCGCTCTGTTGACAGTATCCGTCATTCCGGCAGAGGCGACGGACTATGAACTGTCCTACCAGTCGGATCATCCGGAAGTGGTGACGGTAAATGCCCTGGGGCGTATCACCGGGGTGAGTCCGGGTGTGGCAAACATTACCGTATCCTGTGGGATGGTATCGGCTAGCTTTGCTGTGACTGTACTTCCGGAAGAGACAGAACCGGCAGAAGAGAAGATTCCGGTGTCGGACATTGAGATTGGAGATTATAAAGAAGAACTGGAAGTAGACGGAACAGTGACCTTGTCTGCCACAGTGCTTCCGGAGGATGCCACCGACAGCAAAGTGACATACCGGTCTTCTGACCCTGCCGTTGCTACAGTCAAGTCTTCCGGTGAAGTAAAGGGAATCGCACCGGGCAGTGTGACCATCTATGTGACTGCCGGAGGGGTGACCAGAGAAGCCAGATTTACCGTGAAGGTATCCACC
>ONWL01000157.1 GCA_900321525.1 uncultured Eubacteriales bacterium | reverse complement strand
AGAGCGTTTTGTAGCAGACTGGGCAAGAGAGAACAACATTGCACCACAGCCTGCCACAGAAAAGAAAGGCAAGAAAGTAGCTGTCATCGGTGCCGGTCCTGCCGGTCTGACCTGTGCAGGCGATTTGGCAAAGTTAGGGTATGATGTGACCATCTTTGAGGCACTTCATGAAGCCGGTGGCGTGTTATTATATGGTATTCCGGAGTTCCGTCTGCCAAAAGATGAAGTCGTGAAGGCAGAAATTGAGAATGTAAAGAAGTTAGGCGTCAAGATTGAGTGCAACGTGATCATCGGACGTTCTGTGACCATCGACGAGCTGATGGAAGAAGAAGGATTTGAAGCAGTCTTCATCGGTTCCGGCGCGGGTCTGCCAAAGTTTATGGGAATTCCAGGAGAAAATGCCAAAGGCGTGTTCTCTGCCAATGAGTTCCTGACCAGAAACAATCTGATGAAGGCATTCCGTGAGGATTACGATACCCCAATCCACAAGGGTCAGAAAGTGGCAGTGGTAGGCGGTGGAAACGTGGCAATGGATGCGGCCAGAACGGCACTGCGTTTAGGCGCTGAGACCCATATCGTATATCGCCGCAGTGAGTCTGAGCTGCCTGCAAGAGCAGAGGAAGTACATCACGCAAAAGAAGAGGGCATCATCTTTGATACCTTGACCAATCCAACAGAGATTCTCACTGATGACAAGGGCGACATCATTGGCATGAACTGCATCCGTATGGAATTAGGTGAGCCAGATGCATCCGGCAGACGCAGACCGGTAGAGATTCCGGATTCTCAGTTTACCATGGATGTGGATACGGTCATCATGGCACTGGGTACCTCTCCAAATCCGCTGATCTCCAGTACCACAGAGGGTCTGGACATCAACAAATGGAAGTGTATCGTAGCAGATGAGACAACTGGCGCCACTTCTAAGCCGGGTGTATTTGCAGGCGGTGATGCAGTGACCGGAGCCGCGACCGTCATTCTGGCCATGGGTGCAGGAAAGGCAGCTGCAAAGGGCATTGACGCATATTTGTCCAAGTAAGAATCGTTCGGCATTGCGAAACTCTATCTACTTTCTGGAGAATGCCTTCGTACGCAACATGTCTTTTGGAAACGCCTGCGTTTCGGTTCGAATGTAACAGATGATAAGCTGTTCGGTTGGTCAGGCAGAAAGTCTCAGAATGACAAGGACTGACATCTACAAGAGCCTTTTTAAGATATGTTTGCCTTCTTTGGTATTCTGTCCAAATGTTTTCCAGAGTTTCGCAATTGCCGGAATCCACGATTCACGGATAACAGAGAGATATAGATACAAATGCATTGTTTGTGTGGAAGTACAGCGTTTGCAAAGAAGTATCTGTGATCTGTGCAGAGAACGATTTGTACAAAGGTATTGATTGTATAAAGGAGGCCGATATGGTACATCATATTGTGTCCTGGAAGTTTCAGGAAGGCTATACAGAGGAAGAGAAACTGGCGGCGGCAGCGGAGTTTCGCAGCAGAATCGACAAGGTGACAGAGGTTATGGACGGCTGTAAGCGCTGTGATGTGATCATGCCGCTTTTAGACACCAGTTCGGCTGAAATCATGCTGCATGGTGTGTATGACAGCAAGGAGACATTGGCAGCTTATCAGGTACATCCATTGCATTTGAAGGCAGTGGAGATCATCAGGCAGTATTGCTGTGATCGTACCTGCTGTGATTATGAAGAATAGCAAACAAAAAATCGGTATAGTCAGCATGGCACTGGCTGTGCCGATTTTTATATAATAGGAGATTTTGCAGCTTTTTTGAAGATGACAGTTTGCAAAGATTCTGCCAATCAAAAAATAATCGAACAGAATCGTTAAAAAATCTATGTATGCATAAAAGAAGGAGTGATTTCATTATGATAAAATCCATTGTAAAAGATATGATGTTTTTAGGCCAGAAGTCTAAGCCGGTGACTCGGGAAGATCTTCCCATTGCAAAAGATTTGCAGGATACCCTTGCAGCCCATCGGGAGGACTGTGTGGGCATGGCGGCCAACATGATCGGTTATCACAAAAACATGATCATCGTGTCTCTGGGGATGATGGATCTGGTGATGCTGAATCCTGTGATTCTGAAACAATGGGAGCCTTATGAGGCAGAAGAGGGATGTCTTTCTCTCACCGGAACCAGAAAGACCACACGTTATCAGAAGATTACAGTGCAGTATCAGGATATGAAAATGAATCAACATACACAAGATTTCACAGGATGGACCGCTCAGATCATCCAGCACGAATGCGATCATTTGGAAGGGAAGATTATTTGATTATGCGAGCTTGTGATTGTCAGAAAAAGTGCAATTTTTCTGCTTTTGCTCCTGCAAAAAAGTGCAATTTTTATACTTTTATTCCTCAGAAAAAGTGCAATTTTTCTGTTTTTGTTCCTCTGAAAAGATGCGGTTTTATTGACTTTCTTTCTAATATGTTTTATGATATTAAGTAAGAAAGGCGGGTGCGAAACGATGTTGAAACGCAAAATATACAGTGAGTTGGTAAAGTGGAAAAATACCAAAAGCCGGGAGTGTCTTTTGGTGAAAGGCGCAAGGCAGGTTGGCAAGACTTTTATTATTGAACAGTTTGGCAAGGAACATTACAGCAGTTATATCTACCTCAACTTTTATAAGAACCCGGAGCATAAGGAAATTTTTGGAGGCTCTTTGGAAGCGGAAGAGATATACAAGAAAATATCTCTGTATGTGAACAACGTACAGTTTTTGGAGCATGATACACTTATATTCCTTGATGAGATACAGGATTGTCCGAATGCCAGAACAGCTTTGAAGTTTCTGGCCATTGATGATCGTTATGATGTGATTGCTTCCGGCTCTCTTTTGGGATTGCACTATAAAGAAATGGCATCCATTCCGGTTGGATATGAACGAACCATGGAAATGTTCTCGTTAGATTTTGAGGAATTTTTATGGGGGGTGGGGAAAAATGAACAAACGATATCTACCCTTCGGGAATATTTTGATCGTAAAGAAAAAGTTCCCCCTATGCTGCATGATCAGTTTATTTCCCTGCTGCGTGAATACATGGTAGTGGGCGGTATGCCAGAGGTGGTAAATCGCTTTTTGGAATCAAACAACTATCAGGAGGCTTATGCGACACAGAAAAAAATTATGGAGAGTTATCAGGAAGACATCAAACATTATGCAACCACCCAGATCCGTCAGAAGATCAGTGACTGCTATCACTCCATTCCCAGACAGCTTGCAAAGGAATATACAAAGTTCCAATACAAAGTGGTAAGTAGAGATGGCAATGCAAGACGATATGAAAATTGCCTGAACTGGCTTGTTGACGCCGGCATGATCAAAATGTGTGTCAATGTTTCTACACCACTGTTTCCGCTGATTGCATATGAGAAGCCGGAGCAGTTCAAAGTATATGTAACGGATATAGGACTGCTTACCTCGTTATATGGTTATGATACACAGGTGGCACTTTTGAAGGATACCCTTACCGGACCGGCAAAAGGTGGTATCTATGAAAATCTTGTGTTTGATATGTTGTTGAAACGTGGTTTTACTCTGAACTATTTCCGCAATGACAGAAACACACAGGAAATTGAATTTCTATATGTACATGACGGACAGGTGATTCCTGTAGAAGTCAAAGCAAAAAACGGCGCAACTGTCTCTCTGAATACGTTTATTTCAGAGTATGCGCCTCCCTATGCATATAAGTTGGTTTCCGGCAACCTTGGTGTCTCAGATACGAAAATCACACTTCCCCTTTATATGGCAATATTGATCTAATAAGAGAATTGCAGCTTGGGACATTTGTAAAAGAATAAAAATACACTTGTAAATTTAAGAAAAAATGAAATGTAAAAGTATAGATTGGCTTTTGGAGAAGAAAAGATGGTAAATATTCGGGTCATGTCCAGCGCAGATTATGATGGTGTGTATCATTTATGGATTCATACACCGGGAATGGGACTAAACACAACAGACGACAGCAGAGAGGGGATTGCAGCGTATTTAAAACGCAATCCAACCACCAGTTTTGTGGCAGAAGATGACGGAAAGATCGTTGGAGTGATTATAGCGGGGCATGATGGACGAAGAGGCTATATTTATCACACGGCGGTTTTGCCGGAGTACCGGCAGCAGGGTATTGCCAGAAAATTGGTTGACAGTGCGATGGATGCTTTGGAGCAGGAAGGCATCCAGAAAACGGCGCTGGTTGTTTTCCAGAAGAATGAGATGGGAAATGGGTTTTGGGAACACATCGGATTTCAGGAAAGAACGGATCTGGTCTATCGGAATAAAAATATTCACGAACTAAAGAGAATAGATACCTGATTGGGGAATCAGATCCGATGAGAAGACGGCTTTTTTACTTGACTCAAAGAACTTTATAGTTCTTTGAAATGCATAAAACTGTGAGGAACGTTTCTTCTTCCGTCATGCAGAGAACCGCAAGTGGTTTGCTCTTGTGATGGATGTGCAGCGAAATAAACTGGGACTTTCCGGTATGGACGATGTAACTGTAATCAATCTGAAAGTGGACGATCTGTTCTTTCGGGATATGCTCATTCAGGAAGAGGGCATCCTGCCTGCTTATCACATGAATAAGCAGCACTGGCTCTCGGTGTTGTTAGACGGCACTGTGCCAGAAGAGAAAGTTTATGACCTGCTGGAAATGAGTTATCTGGCCACAGCTTCTGCAAAGAAGAAACGGAAGATTCGGCCTCCCAAAGACTGGATCGTTCCTGCCAATCCCAGGTATTATGACATCGAGCATGCGTTTGATGAGACGACAGAGATTGACTGGAAACAAGGCAATGGGATCAAAACCGGTGATACGGTGTTTTTATATGTGGCAGCACCGGTATCGGCAATCCTGTTTCAATGTAAGGTACTTGAGACAAATATTCCTTACCAGTATCAAAGTGAGAAGCTGAAGGTAAAAGCTGTGATGAAGCTGCAACTGCAAAAACGCTATATGCCGGAGCAGTTTCCCTTTGATGTGTTGAAGGAAGAATATGGCATATATGGGGTGAGGGGACCAAGAGGGATACCAAATTCGTTGAGGAGTGCGTTGAGGCAGTAGATGATAAGAAATGGATGTCTGCCAAACCTTTAAAAATTTGTGTTTGCTAGTTTAGAAAAATTTTGGAATATCAAACCGTGGAGGAACACAAATCATGAACACAAGAATTCTTTTTATCCCTCTCCTCATCTTTTTATTTACATTGTGTGGATGCGGAAGAATCCGTTACCCTGCTTTGCCAGAGGAACCGATTGCATTTCAAATGGGAACCTTTGAAGATACGGAACATGATTTTGCATTGTTTGGGACACTCGAATACAACGGTAGAACCTATATTGGCTATGGCACGATCAGTGCTGCTTTTGGGCAGGAGGATGTGGATCAGTGTATCGGCTATATTGTTATGGATAAAAACAGTTCTTCTCATCCAAATCCAAATGACTTTAACACAAGGGTATACACTCTGATGGGAGATCCCGATCACAATTTTTTGATGGATTATGATAATACGGCAGGACTGATGAATCAGCCGAGTTTTTGGCGTGCAATAGACACCAAAGGGAAAGAAATCGAAATCCCACAGTGTATCGATGACTTAGGGTATGATTATTGGAAATAGGAGGTGTGTGTTGGTATGGGATTTACAGCATGGTTGGCATTTGTATATTTGATTTTGTTAACCTTAACTATTGTATCTTTTCTGCGAAAAAAGAATAAAGTAGGTGCTACACTGCTGGGTTTGATGTTTTTAGGAATATTTGCGTTGGGTTATTTATGGATGACATCTCCAATGTAAAACATTTCCTACCCGCAGGTCTGAATGCAGAGTATCCAGAATTGCCAGATTAGAAGAAGAGAAAAGGTATGCGAAGATCTTTAAGATTATTATGAACGATATTTGAGATTACTGGATAGTA
>ONWL01000107.1 GCA_900321525.1 uncultured Eubacteriales bacterium | reverse complement strand
ATCAGATGATGATATTGTCAAGATTCATGTACACACCAATGATCCGGGTCTGGCAATTCAGAAAGGACTTTCCTATGGTTCTCTGACTCGTATGAAGATTGATAACATGCGGGAAGAGCATCAGGAGAAGCTGATTAAGGACGCAGAAAAAATTGCGGCAGAGCAGAAGGCAAAGGAAGCAGAACAGAAAGCCAGAGAGCTGGAAGCAACAGCATTGCCAGAAGCAGAGCCAGAAAAGGAATATGGATTTATTGCTGTCTCCGTAGGGGATGGTTTGTCTGATATCTTTAAGGGATTGGGAGTAGATTGTCTCATTGAAGGCGGTCAGACCATGAACCCCAGTACGGAAGATATGTTAGATGCCATCGAGAAGGTTCCGGCAAGGAATATCTTCATCTTCCCGAATAATAAGAATATTATTCTGGCAGCAGAGCAGGCTCGTTATCTGACGGATAACAAAAATATCATTGTGATTCCAACCAAAAGTGTGCCACAGGGCATTACCGCAATCCTGAATTTCTCCCCGGAGAGTACACCGGATGAAAATGCAGAAAATATGAAGGCAGAGATTGAACTGGTACAGACTGCCCAGATTACGTATGCAGTGCGCAATACAGTGATTGACGACATGGAGATTCATGAAGGGGATATGATGGGTATCGGCGATCATGGCATGCTTTCAGTGGGGACGGATAAGGAAGTCGTGGCTCTGGAATCTGTAGAGAAGATGACAAATGAAGACACCACATTAATCAGCGTTTATTATGGTTGCGATGTAGAAGAGGCAGATGCAGCGCGTTTACATGAGAAATTGGAAAGTTTGTATCCACAGATGGATATTGAGTTGAATCAGGGTGGACAGCCGATTTACTATTATATCATTTCTGTAGAATAAAATTTGGTAACTGTACCGCTTTTGCAGTTACAAGGAGACACATATCAAATGGTTGCTGCAGGGCTGCTGAATGAAAGTTCAGCAGCCCTTTCAAACAGGGACCAGGATCCATTTGCGTACCGCTTGAAAAGACAGGAGGATAATCACACAGGATGAAATATGAAGATTCTATAGAAAAAATCAAAGGAATCGGTGGGAAGACTGCTGCCCTGTTTCACAAACTGAATGTGTATACGGTAAGTGATTTGCTTCATTATTATCCGCGGACATATGATCTTTACGAGGAACCAGAGACATTGGCAGAAGCCGGAGAGAAGGAACAGGGCACTATCGCAGCGGTTATTGCGGAACCGTTTCGTCTGGTTCGGGCAGGCAGGATGGAGATTGTCACAGGAAAATTGGCAGATGCCAATGGAGAAATCCTGGTGGCAAAGTGGTTTCATATGCCGTATTTGTGCAGTACTTTTAAAAAAGGAATGCATGTGGTGGTAAGAGGTAAACTGGGCGGTGGTGTGAAAAGCAGGACTATGGAACAGCCGGAACTGTTTCTGGAACAGAATTATCGTGCCCAGGCGGGATATATGCATCCCATTTATGGTTTGACAGCAGGACTGGGAAATAAAACCATTTCCAAAGCCATTTCCAATGTTTTGGAAGAAATGTCTGCATTTCCCGAGACACTTCCGGCAGAAGTGGTGGAACGCTATCATTTGGCATCTTATGAAACCGTCATTCGAAAGATTCACTTTCCAGAAAGTATGGATGCATTCGGACAGGCAAGATCACGTCTGGTATTTGAAGAATTCTATAGGTTTATTCTGGGTGTACGGCAGATGAAGGAAAAAATCAGTCGTTTGAAAAATCATTTTGCTCTGGTAGAACATCTGGAAATACAGCAGTTGATAGAACGGCTGCCTTTTCAGCTGACATCTGCCCAGCTGCGGGCATGGAGAGAAATTGAACAGGACATGACAGGAGATGGAGTCATGAACCGTATGGTGCAGGGAGATGTAGGATCCGGCAAGACTATTGTGGCTATATTAGCCATGTATCTGGCTGGTTTATGTCAGTACCAGTCTGTGATGATGGCGCCTACGGCAGTGCTGGCAAGACAGCATTATGAAACCATCACTGAACTGTTTGCTGCATATGAGATTCCTTTACGTGTAGTATTGCTGACAGGCACCTTATCTGTCAAGGAAAAACGTGAAGTACAGCGGCAGATTGCTGCCCATGAAGCCGATGTGATCATAGGCACCCATGCATTGATTCAGGAAAAAGTCACTTATGCTGATCTGGCGCTGGTGATTACCGACGAACAACATCGGTTTGGGGTTAATCAGCGTGATACCTTGAGCCAGAAGGGACTGATGCCTCATGTGCTGGTCATGAGTGCTACCCCCATTCCCCGTTCTCTGGCGATCATTCTATATGGAGATCTGGATATTTCGATCATTGATGAAAAGCCGGCAAAGCGTCTGCCTATCAAAAACTGTGCGGTAGAAACTTCCTATCGTCCAAAAGCGTATCGTTTTATCCGGCAGCAGGTGGAAGAAGGGCACCAGGCATATGTGATCTGCCCTATGGTAGAAGAAAGCGAGATGATGGAGGGAGAAAATGTAGAGGATTATTCAGAAAAACTGCGTCAAGTGTTTCCTTCTTCCATTCAAGTGGGCATTTTGCATGGCAAAATGAAAACTGCCGAAAAAGAAGCCATTATGGATGCCTTTGGGCGGGGACAAATTCATGTTTTGGTTTCCACCACAGTCGTTGAGGTAGGAATAGATGTGCCCAATGCCACAGTGATTTTGATCGAAGATGCCCAGCGGTTTGGATTGGCACAGCTGCATCAGTTGAGAGGCAGGGTGGGTAGAGGAAAATGGCAGTCTTATTGTATTTTGATGAACACTTCTGGCTCGAAAGCAAGCAAAAAGCGTTTGGATATTTTGAATCAGTCCAATGACGGTTTCTTTATTGCTTCAGAAGATTTGAAGCTGCGGGGACCGGGAGAATTTTTTGGCGTACGTCAAAGTGGAGAATTGGAATTTCTGCTTGCCGATGTGTATGCAGATGCGGCGATTTTAAAGCAGGCATCAGATGCGGTGGAATGGCAGCTAAGTAGGAAAACATTTCCAGAGTAGTATTTTGAAAAATTCATATAATATGGACGTAACAAACTTTCATGAAAGAGCCGTTACAAACCGATGCAAAAATAGAAAAGCATTAAAGGAGGACGTGCAATTATGGCAAGTTCAAATTCCAGCAACCGTGTAGCAGTACCGGAAGCAAAGTCAGCAATGGACAAGTTTAAGATGGAAGTGGCAGATGAATTGGGAGTACCTTTAACCGACGGTTACAACGGTAATTTGACTTCTTATCAGAACGGCAGCGTAGGCGGCTATATGGTAAAGAAGATGATTGAGAACCAGGAAAAGCAGATGGCTGAGAGACAGCAGTAATTGGATTTTTCCAAGTCTCAAACAAAGACAAACAAAATACTCAAGTAAGAGATTGTTTGGGTGCAGTACGATGATACGTGCTGCACTTACATAAAAAAGAAAAAATTTGAAAAAGATTGTTATTTTTGGACTATATTGAGACAATTCGACTTGCCATTCTACCAAAAGCATATTATAATGGTAACTGTTCAAAGTATTGCATCAGAAGCAGTGAGAACAGCAAAAAGGTTTTAGGCAGGGGCAGATATGAGGGTAATTGCCGGAACAGCAAGAAGTATAAAATTAAAAACAATAGAGGGTGCAGGTACCAGACCCACCACAGACCGTACAAAAGAGACGTTGTTTAATGTCCTCCATTCGGAACTTCCGGGTGCTGCTTTTCTGGATCTGTTCAGTGGCAGTGGTGCCATCGGCATCGAAGCGTTGAGCCGCGGTGCAAGACAGGCATGTTTGGTGGAACAGAACCGGCAGGCAGTGCAGTGTATCAGAGAGAATCTGGCGAAGACACGATTAGAAGAAGGTGCCATGGTCATGGAGTGTGATGTAATGACGGCACTGATACGTCTGGAGGGAAAGTCGGATCCATTTGATATTGTGTTTATGGATCCGCCCTACGACCATTCTCTTGAAAAACAGGTGCTATCTTATTTGTCCGATTCGGAACTGATTACAGAAGATACAACGATCGTGGTGGAAGCCTCCCTGGAGACAGAATTTGTGGATGCTGTCCAGATGGGATTTGAGGTTTACAAGGTAAAGCAATATAAAACCAATCAGCATGTATTCCTGTGTCGAATAAGCCAGAGAAACAGGGAGGGACAGGAATGAAACAGGCAATCTATCCGGGGAGTTTCGACCCGGTTACGTTGGGACATTTGGATATCATCAGACGGGGCAGCCGTGTGGTGGATCATTTGATTGTGGCGGTACTGGTGAACAGTGCCAAGAGTCCCCTGTTTTCTGTAGAAGAGCGGGTGGAGATGCTTCGCCATGAAACTGCCCATATGCCCAATGTGGAAGTACAGTCATTTCAAGGTCTTTTGGTGGATTATGCCAGGATGACCGGTTCTGCGTTCATTGTCAGAGGGTTGCGGGCAGTCACAGATTTTGAGTATGAACTGCAGATTTCCCAGACAAACAAGATGATCGCACCGGAAATTGATACTGTTTTTTTTACCACCAGCCTGAATTACTCTTATGTCAGTTCCAGCGTGGTAAAGGAAATCGCTTCTTATGGAGGCGCCATTGAAAAGATGGTGACACCTTATGTAGCAGAGTGCGTCAAAACGAAAATAAAAATGCAGATGGAGGAGCAATCATATGAGCAGCATTGAAGAATTGATTTTAGAGATTGAAGAGTATGTAGACAACTGTAAGCCGTCTCCTTTTTCCAGTACCAAGATTATTGTAGACAAGGATCAACTGGATACTCTTTTGGTAGAATTGCGTCACAGAACACCAGAGGAGATCAAGAAGTATCAGAAGGTAGTCAGCAGCAAGGATGCCATCTTAAACGATGCAAAGGCACAGGCAGAGAAGATCAAGTCAGATGCCTTTAAGGAAAAAGAGGCCATCATCAACGATCATGAGATCGTGCAGGAAGCTTATGACAAGGGCAATCAGATCATTGCAGAGGCAAGGGAACAGGCACAGCAGATTCTGGACAAGGCAGTAGTGGAGGCCAATACAGTTCGCCAGAGTGCCATGGAGTATACAGATGATCTGCTGGCACATGCACAGGGTGTATTGGGGCAGTTGTTAGACAGCACCAAGATGCGCTATGAAAGTTATGTGGGTACCATGAGTGAAACCTACAATATGATCGTACAGAATCGTCAGGAACTGAATCCAGACAACCAAAACGGAGAAGAATAGGAATCAGATACATAATAGCAGGAAGCCGATGCAGATGCCGATCGGCTTCCTTTTCATGTGACAAGCTTTTGTGGGTTTTGGTTTAGGAAAGCCGGGACAGCAAAAGAAACAGCAGAACTGCAAGGGTACTGTGCAGGAGCCGGCCTGTCAGATAGTGTCCGGTAGGAAACTGAGGGAGATCCATGACAGAAACTGCCTGTAACCATGTGGAGATGCCGCCAAATACAGACAGAAACAGAATCAGGATGCTCTGAACATACAGGGAAAGAGGCTGTTTGGCAAGTAACATGATGCCGCTGGTCATTTCCAGAAGCCCGGTGAGCAGTGCCAGAAGAAAGGGCGGCAGGGGAAGCAGTTCCATTGCCATACCGCTAAAGATGCGAAATAGCATCAGGTATAAGCCGACAATGAGTATGGTTCTGGCAGCAGTCATCAAGGAGGTTTCCAGTTTTTGGAAAAAGGTGTCTGTATTGCCGCAAAGAGTGGGAGATGCACCTTCTGTTTTTGGATGGTCGTTTTCTGGATGGCATTTTCTGATATAAGTTGTCAAAATACCGG
>ONWL01000046.1 GCA_900321525.1 uncultured Eubacteriales bacterium | reverse complement strand
GTACGTCAGCGCATAGTTCAGCAGCTGATCCACCAGCAGCTGCTCCGTGGAGAGCGTTCTCACCGATTCCGGGAATCCCCTGTAAAACGGTTCCGGAACATGGACGCCCAGCTTTTCTGAAACGTAGGGGATCATTTCCTCCTGGGCCAGCTTTAAGACATTGTGATTGTACGCGCCTGCAAGACCTTTATCCGCTGTGACAATGAGATACCCTACTTTTCTATCTTTTTCCGGCACATTATGACCAAAATAAGGATGTTCCATATCCGGAAAATGCCGCAGCATTCTGGCAATGGCATTCTGAATGGCATAAAAGTGGGTCTCTGTTGCTTCCAACATGGTTCTTGCACGCTTCAGTTTGGAGGAAGAAATCATATACATGGCACTGGTAATTTTCTTCGTGTCCTGTATACTTTTCATTCTGCTTTGTATCTCTCTGGCACTTGCCATGGCAAATTCCCCCTTTAAACAGAATAGCTGCTCTTAAATTCTCTGGCCGCTTCCAAAATCGCCTTTGCATTCTCATCAGAAAGACGCTTGGTCACCGTCAGTTCACTCATGATGTCTTTATGGTTTTCCGCAAAATATGCCAGCATCTCTGTCTGGAACTTCTTTACCTGATTCACCGGAATATCCTGCATCAGCTTATTGGTGGCAGTGTACAAAGTCACCACCTGCTCTGCCATAGAAAGCGGTTTGCCAAGAGGCTGCTTGAGCAGTTCCATCAATCCATTTCCGTAATTCAACTGATTTCTGGTATCCTCATCCAAATCAGAACTGAACTGGGTAAAGATTTCCATCTCTCTAAACTGTGCCAGATCAATACGAATGGAACCGGCCGCTTTCTTCATGGCCTTTGTCTGGGCTGCACCACCTACACGGGATACAGACAGACCTACGTTGACTGCCGGACGCTGACCGGAGAAAAACAAATCACTCTCTAAGAAAATCTGACCATCTGTAATAGAAATCACATTGGTTGGAATATAAGCGGATACATCACCTGCCTGTGTCTCAATAATCGGCAGTGCGGTAATAGAACCACCGCCCAGTTCAGTAGACAACCGGCTGGATCGCTCCAACAATCTGGAATGCAGATAGAATACGTCACCTGGATACGCCTCACGTCCCGGAGAACGCTCTAACAACAGGGACAATGCACGATATGCCACTGCATGCTTAGACAGATCATCATATACAATCAGTACATCCTTGCCCTTGTGCATAAAATACTCTGCCAGGGCGGTACCGGAATATGGCGCAATATACTGCAAAGATGCCGGGTCACTGGCTGTGGCCGCCACAATGATAGAATAAGACATGGCATCATGCTTTTCTAACAGGCTTGCCACCTTTGCAATGGTAGATGCCTTCTGTCCGATGGCCACATAAATACAGATCACATCCTTGCCCTTCTGGTTGATGATGGTATCGGTTGCAATCGAAGTCTTACCAGTCTGGCGGTCACCAATGATCAACTCACGCTGTCCACGTCCGATTGGGAACATGGAATCAATGGCCAAAATACCGGTTTCCATAGGCACGCCCACGGATTTTCTCTCTACGATGCTTGGGGCATCCTGCTCGATGGGACGATAATCCTCTTCTGCGATCTCACCCTTACCATCAATGGGCGCACCCAGCGCATCTACTACTCTGCCCAAAAATTCTCTGCCCACCGGGATACCGGCACGCTTCCCGGTACGCATCACACGGGAACCTTCCTTCAGACCACTTTCCCGACCAAAAAGGATAATACCAATGTTCTTGCTGCGGATATCCTGTACCATACCCTTCACACCATTTTCAAAAATGACGATCTCACCATACATGGCATGGTCAATCCCGCTTGCAGTTACAATCCCATCACCGATGGTTTCGATCAGACCGATTTCTTTATCTGTCCGATCAAAGTCAGATTGGGCAATTTCTTCCTTTAAGATAGTAATGATATCATCAGTGCCGGAGAAAGTACGACTGGAACTTTTTAACTTCTGTCCCAGCTTCTCTAAGCGGCTCTTCATACTCCAGTCATATTCCTGGTTTCCTACCCGGATGACGAAACCGCCCAACAGACTTTCATCCTGCGTCATCTGGATTTCCAGCTTTGCATTTTTGTGCTTCTTTGCCAGAAATGCCTTAATCTTCTCTAACTGATCCTCTGTGGGAGGCACTACATAGCGGAGATCTGCCTTGATGTCTTCCGGCTCTGTTGTGTCTAACTGTTCATAAGCGGCAAACACATCCTCTAACATGGAAAAATCCTGATTGTCACAGATGACTTTCAAAAAGTTTCGAATGGTTGCAGGGAATGTTTCCTCAATTTCCACATGCTTCTTTTCAATATCCAATACGGGGTTCTCTAAGTCAATTCGAAGCTGGGGAACCAATTCCAAAAGGTTCTTGGTCTCACGAATTGCCTCTGCTGACACACGAAGACCTGCCAGCAGCTTTGCATACTCTAGTGCAGATTTTGTCATACGGATTCCTCACCTGCTTCCGCTAAAAATTCGTCATAAAACTGTTGATTCTTTTCTTTGTCAAAAGACTGCTCCATAATCTTGGCAGTGGCACCCATGACCATCACAGCGATCTCGCTCTTCATGTTGCGCATGGTCTCTGCCTTCTCCGCTGCAATCTTTTCCTGTGCCTTCTCTATGAGCTTGGATGCATCTTCATCTGCGCTCTTGATGATACTGTCGTATTCTTTCTGTGCCTTTGTCTTTGCCTTGGCAATGATCTCCTCAGACTCCTCCTGTGCTTTGTCAAGAGATGCCTGATAAGCTGCTTTCAACTCATCTGCCTTCTGTCTGGTTGCTTCTGCCTCATCAAACTGCTTCTTCAACAGTTCCTCACGGGCTGCCATCATCTTGTCAATGGGTTTAAACAAAAAGATCTTCACCAGAAAAAACAGTACCAGAATATTGATAATAATACAAATCAAATTTACCGGATCCAGACTTAACATATCTGTCTACCTGCCTTTCCATTATTTTCGCAACTGCTCAGTACCTTCACAGTTACCGGTTTGTAAGGATTGCCATCCTGACATTCCATTATTTCAACATAATGATGATCATCAACGCTACAACGAAACCATAGATAGCAGTTGCCTCTGCCAGTGCACTACCAAGCAACAGCAATGTGGTGATCTTACCGGAAGCCTCTGGCTGTCTTGCCACTGCCTCTGTTGCCTTACCTGTGGCAATACCGATACCAATACCTGCTCCAAGACCTGTTAACACTGCGATACCTGCTCCAATTGCAATAATTGTTCCAATCATTTCTCTCGTCTCCTTTTCTAGCTGACTTACTCAACCGCTTCTTTGATGTACAGACCGGTTAAAAAGATAAATACATAGGCCTGAATCAGACCATCGAAAATATCAAAATACATACTGAATGGAATGGGAAGACCAACCGGCAGAATTGCCTTGATCAACTCCATGATGACAAATGCACCGAGTACATTTCCAAACAGTCGCATACAAAGGGATACCGGCTTGATGACCAGCTCCAACAGATTAAAGGGAAGCATAATGCCTACCGGCTCAATAAAGCTGTGCAGCCAACCTTTTACCCCTTTCTTATGAATACCGGCATACTGGATGAGGATAATACTCATCAATGCCAGGCCGGCAGTCACATTCAAATCCTTGGTAGGTGGTTTAAATCCAACCAACCCAATGATATTAGAGATTCCCAAATACAATACCACTGCCATCAGGTATGGTCCGTATTCTTTTGCTTCTTCGCCCACAATGCCGTGAACAAGATTGCGCAGACCATCTACTGCGGTTTCTACAATCAGCTGCCGTTTTGACACCTTGGTTGGATCCGGCTCTAACTTGCGTGTCATCAAAAAACACACCAACGCAATGAATGCCATGATGATCCAGGTGACGACAATGGATTCTTTGATGCCGTAAGGTCCAATATAAAACACTGTCGCACAGTCCAGCTGCTCCTGCAATTCCTCTGCTAATTGCTCCACACGCTCATCTCCTTTCAGATTATTTTATGATTTCTATATCAATCAGTTCTCATTCTACACCTGACACTTAAATGTTGCAACAGAAATCCCCACAAAATATTTGAAAAAAAACCGCCTTTCTTTTGGAAGAAAAAGCGGTTTTTCACAGAATATTCACTTTGTGTGTAATAATAATGACCGCCCAGACCCCTTTGTCTGTAAGAAGTTTCTCCAAACTCCAACTATACCATATTTTGCAACGATACGATATTCTCTATCCCTGCATTTTTGAAAGGGCCAAACAGTCGCATTTTCATGTTCCTGCCGCAATTGCGTTTAGTGATGGAATAAGCGGATACCAGTAAATGCCATAGTGATACCGTATTTATTGCATACCTCGATCACATTGTCGTCCCGGATGGAACCACCTGGCTGCGCAATATACTTTACACCACTTCTGTGGGCACGTTCTACGTTGTCTCCAAATGGGAAGAAGGCATCGGAGCCCAGTGCCACATCGGTCAGGGTATCCAGCCAGGCACGCTTCTCTTCCTTGGTAAACACTTCCGGTTTTACTTTGAAGATCTTCTCCCATTCCCCATCTGCCAATACATCCATATAATCCTCGCTGATGTATACGTCAATGGCATTGTCTCTGTCCGGACGCTTGATGGAATCTAAGAACGGCAGGTTCAAAACCTTCGGGTTCTGACGCAGATACCAGTTATCTGCCTTACTGCCTGCCAGTCTGGTACAGTGGATACGGGACTGCTGTCCGGCACCGATTCCGATTGCCTGTCCATCTTTTACATAGCATACGGAATTAGACTGGGTGTACTTTAAGGTAATCAGAGAAATGATCAGGTCAATCTTTGCAGACTCCGGCAATTCTTTCGTATCGGTAGGAATGGTAGCAAACAGTGCATCATCAATGACCAGTTCATTTCTGCCCTGCTCAAAAGTCACACCATATACTTCCTTACGCTCAATGGCAGCCGGTACATAGTCTGGATCAATCTGGATCACATTGTAACCGCCCTTTTTCTTCGCTTTCAGAATTTCCAGTGCTTCCGGCTCGTATCCCGGTGCAATGACGCCATCAGAAACTTCTCTCTTGATCATCTTAGCAGTGCATACATCACATACATCAGACAGCGCAATGAAATCACCAAAGGAAGACATACGATCCGCACCTCTGGCTCTTGCATATGCACTCGCCAGTGGAGTCAGCTCGCCCATGTCATCTACCCAGTAAATCTTCTTTAAAATATCAGACAGTGGAAGACCCACTGCGGCACCTGCCGGAGAGACATGCTTAAAAGAAGTAGCAGCCGGCAGTCCGGTTGCTTTCTTTAATTCGCTGACTAACTGCCAGCCATTGAATGCATCCAGGAAATTGATATATCCCGGCTTGCCGTTTAATACTGTGATGGGAAGCTCTGCACCCTCATTCATAAAAATGCGGGATGGCTTCTGGTTTGGATTACATCCATATTTTAAAACCAATTCGTTCATACGATACTCCTTTTATTATACATTCTTATTCTAGGCAATTGCGAAACTCCTTGAACAACCCAGAAAACAGCTTGTACATCAGAAATTTTTCATTTAAAAAACTCTGTGGAATGCCGGTACTTTATTTTTTGAGCAATAAGGGATAAAAAATATTAGTACCGTTGCATGAAACCGAAGCGAAAGCGTATTTTTCAAATAAAAATTTTGATGAAAAGCGTTCGGTGTTATAGTTTCGCAATTACCTATACATTCTTATTCAAAATACGAGTCTTGGTGGCACCGGTTTCGATGTTAATGTAACGTACGAACAGAGAAACCTTATTGTCTTCGTTTAAGTTGTCCCAGATCATGCCGGTGAACTCTTCGATGTCATCGTGTACATTCACCAGTCTTGGTTCTCCCTCAAAGCTTGGCAGCGGCTCTACATTCTCCTGATAGGTGTGGATGAAACGAGCCTCCCCTGCTGCCGGATTCTCATAAGTAAAGGTGTAACGGTTGCAGGAAGACGGATCTCCATTGTTGCTCTTTAAGATGGACAACGCATAATGGAAGATCCCATCCGTAATCTTCATAATACCAGAAATACGAGGGGTATAGTTAGGTCCGTCCGGCTCAAACTCTCTGGTGCGCAGTGCCTGCTCGAAGGTCTGTCCCTGTGCCATCAGATCATATATGGTATCGGTCTGGTCACCATTTGTCACGATGGTATAGTCTCCAAGCAGACGTACCGGTGCG
The DNA here is from genome assembly GCA_900321525.1 of uncultured Eubacteriales bacterium. Lineage (GTDB taxonomy): Bacteria > Bacillota > Clostridia > Lachnospirales > Lachnospiraceae > UBA2942. The sequence continues at coordinate 2,411 of ONWL01000046.1, read as the reverse complement.
TAGATGATCAGACTTGGGTCTACTAACTTGGATGGATCGTATGCCTCTGTGCGGATACCGCCCTCAGAAGGTACGAATACACGGTTACGACTGTTCTCACTTCTTCCCATAATGAAGTATGCGGTCACTGCATGTTTGCCATCCGGGGTCTTTCCAATGATAATGCCTCTGCCCGGATAGGCATTTTCCTGTAATAAGGTTTCGATGGATAACTGTTTCATACTTTCTCTCCATTTCGTAAGATTTGCTGTATCAGCCCCATGCACCCTGCCAACGCACCAATGTGCGCCAGACGGCACATATCAAACGTAACTGATTCCCTGGTGTCATGGAATGCAGATCAAATGCTTCCTGACATGGAACCAAAAAAGCCCACTGTCCCGGACACACAATGCCCAGACGGTCGGCTCTCCTACATTGATACTTCCTGTGGTCTGTTCCACTTGATCCGTCAGTTGTACCAACTGTGTTTACTGTACCATAAGATGAACAGAAAATCAACAAAAAACCGACATTCTGCTGATTTTATTGCAACCTGCCCATCATCCCTTTACACCCGTTCTACTTCATGAAAACCAGTAGTCTTGCCAAATTTCATCTGATGAGGAAAACTGCATACGCAATCGGATGGATCAATATATTCGAATCGAATCCGGTCAAAATTTTCTCTGTCAAACCGCACAGAAAGGATGGTACAAGTCTCTTCCTGTCCATTGGCAGAGTTGATCCGCAGGTCGGTCACATGGACACAGACGGTGTCTACTGGCAACAGAGCAAATAGTTCTCTGGCAATCCGCAAAGTACAGCTACACACATAATCCTGTGCCAAATCATAGTATGCAGTCTTTGACAACTCTTTTTTGGAAAGCTTCCCTGTCTTTGTCAATGTCACTTCTTCTATCGGTACAATCTCTCCAATCATAGCCTGAAACTCTACTTCGATCACGGAGGGATCTTCTGTGCCAAACTCAAAATCACAGCCGTACTCCAGCAGTTCCCCAAAAGGATTAGCCGTCTGAATAGCCGCAAAATAGGCATCAATGTCTCTTTCCTGCAAGCATTCTACCTCTGTACATTCTGTGTGTAATGTTCGTATTGCCCGAATATAGGCTTCATAGTTTTCCGCCTCTTCCGCTGGAGTAGACAGTATTTCTGTAACATCGGATTCTGTTTGCGCCAATTCCATCTGCTGTTCTCTCATCTGCTGTACCGATGATGTCTGTTCCAACTGGTGCTCCTGTCTCCATGCAACCAGTGCATCCTGTCCCTGTCGTGCCTTCCGCATTTCAGAAGAACTGCGGGGTGTAGCTGCTGTCGAACCGGAAGTGGCTGTTTTACTGTCCTTCGAAGTATTTTTTTTCGATACAGTACTTTTCCTGTTTTTCTTCGTACCACTGCTGATGGTTTTGGAGTAGGACAAACCACTTCCCGGCAAGCCTACCGTAGCGGTCTGTCTGCCAGACGTACTGATGGTATAATGCATGCCCCGTGGCCCCAATGTGACACTGGCACTCTTTTTCCCAATATTTACACGGACACCTTTGCAGAGTTTAAAACTTTTCCGAAAATTCAGTCCCATTCCCACTTGCTCCTTTCTGATATGATGTTTCTATTTTCAGAAGAACTTTGCAATCTCCGCCACTTCTTTTCGTTTTGGCATGTCAGGATTGACTGCACGATATCCTACCGCAATCACCGCCACAATAACCTCTTCTTCCGGAATCGACAATACACTGCGCAGCTTTTCTGCATCCCGAATCCCCATCACCAATGTATCCAGTCCCAGATCTCTGGCCTTCAACAACAGATTTTCATTGTGCAGTCCCAGGTCATAAAATCCCCAGCCTTCTCCCACTTCATTGGTGGGCTGGCCATCCCGTTCAAATCCGGAGCGGTGACTGACAAAAGTACTGACGATCAACACTGGCGCCTCTGTCACTTTTGCCTGATTCATCTCTGGCAGACATTCCTTTCTGATCTGGGCTGTCACTTCCGGTGACATGGCCACATAATAACGAGCTGTCTGACTGTTCTTCCATGATGGGGCATAGATGGCTGCCTGAATCAATTGCTCAATCTGTGCTTTCTCCACCTGACGACCCGGTTCATAAGCCCTGATGCTTCTGCGTTCCTCTAATACTTTTTGTAATTCCATTTGAAAACCTCCTGCTTTGTATTTCTATTTTCATCGCCATATTCCAATGGCACCAACGGAGTGTGTGAATTTATCACCGGTCACCCGCTGCTTCTTCAAATACCACTTTACAGTCTTTCACATGACATGCCATGGCACATTTGATGATCTTCTTCATTCCATCCAGTTCCGGCTGACTGGTATATCCTTCCCTTTCAATCTGCGACAGTGCCACCTGACAGCCTGCTTCCAGATTGCCGTCATCCACATATTTTAA
>ONWL01000160.1 GCA_900321525.1 uncultured Eubacteriales bacterium | reverse complement strand
AACTGGCTGCGGCACAGCTAGCATAAGAAAAGGAGTTTGCGAACGCAGCATATGCATAAACAGAGTGGTTGGCATATCGCTGCTTTTGCGGATAAAAAGTTGCAAAAAATGCAAAAAAAGGGTTGACGAGTGCAAAAAACATGGTATAATGAAACTTGTGCTATGGAAAATACCCAATCAGTTGTATGATGCACAATACACAACTGGAGGGAGGTTAGGTGAGCTTATGTCAAACGTAATTGTAAAAGAAAACGAAAGCATTGACAGCGCTTTACGCAGATTCAAGAGAAACTGTGCAAAGGCTGGCATTCAGCAGGAAATCCGTAAGAGAGAGCATTACGAAAAGCCCAGCGTAAGACGTAAAAAGAAGTCTGAAGCTGCCAGAAAGCGTAAGTATAATTAATGAATACGGTAATTCCGGGGACTTCGGTTCCCGGAATTTTTTTTGAGCTTGATACATAGATTAAAAAGAGACATTTTCCAGACAGGGGATGGCGCACATGAACCTTGAGCGATGGGAACGAAGAGGTGCAGAATATCTGTCGGATCATCTGGATCTGCCGGAAGATGCACTGTTACAGACCATGTCCATTCATCTGATGGGGAGTCGGATGATGATTGTGGAGAATTTTCGCAATCTGTTGGAATATACAGATTTGCTGATTCGGATACAGGGGAAGGAAGGACGGTTGCGGATTGAGGGACGGTGTCTGTGTATCCGGGAATATCATCAGGAAACCATTCGGATCACCGGGTACATTCGGCAAATTTCATTTGAACAGCGGCATGGTTCTGCCGGAAAGGATGGGGCTTGAATTTCTGGTATCGTTATATATCCGGTTACGTGCGAGTAAGTCTGGAAGGGATTGCGCCAGAACGTTTTTTGAACTTGTGTCACAATAGAGGCTATGCCATATGGGATATTCAGTATGGGAAAGAACGAAATACCTGTTGTATGCTGTTACAGGATTTTTTGCAGATTCGTCCGCTGGCAAGAAAGACCGGAACGAAAGTGCGGGTTTTGCATCGATATGGGGCACCCTTTGCCATGCGTAGACATTGGAAGCGGAAGGGAGCCATTCTGGGCATCACTCTGTTTTTTGTGCTGTTGTATCTCATGTCTGATCATATCTGGGCCATTGATGTGGAAGGAAATCATCGGTATACGGAGGATACCCTGTTACAGTTTGTGGCATCCACCGGCATTTCTCATGGAATGAAGCGGGATGCGGTTTCCTGTGAAGAGTTGGAAAAGGCCATTCGAAACCAGTATGAGGACATTACATGGGTGTCAGCTCGAATTGATGGCACCAGACTGGTAGTGCAGATTAAGGAAAATGACACCGGGGTGTCTGTCACGGCAAAGGAAACCAAACCGGCAGATCTGGTGGCAGATTTTGACGGAAGGGTGCGCTCTATTGTGACCAGAGCCGGTACGCCCATGGTACATGTGGGAGATCAGGTGCAAAAGGGAGATGTGCTGATTTCCGGTTTGCTGACCATCTATGATGATGGAGGTGGTGTGGCAGCCACCCATGAAGTGCGGGCAGACGGGGATATTGTGGTGGAATACCGCACACACTATGAACGGCAGATTTTGCGCAGCGGCAGCCGGAGAGTCTATGACAGGGAAGCAAAGCGGTGGTTTGCCATGTTTGGGGGCTGGCGGATCCAGCTGTTACCTTTTCTGCCTGTGGGAGAACGTGAATTTGACCGGGTGGAAGAATCCGGGCAGCTTTGTCTGCTGGATAATTTTTACCTGCCGGTGTATTATGGCAGGGTGCGGCAGCGATTTTACCGGAAGGAGTCTTTTTTTTACACAGATGAGCAGCTGCAGGCACTGGCAGAATACCAGATTTATGCGGATTTATCCCAATTAGAAAATTTAGGGGTAGAAATAATTCAAAATAATGTTACAATAACATTACGGGAAAATGACTGTATCTGCCAGGGGGAGTTGGTATTGTGGAAATCCATCGGTACATACAGGCAGGTTTCAGTAGAAGAGCACACATAAGGAGCAATTAGTATAAATGGCAATAGTAGAAACAATGATAGATGTACCGGCAGAACACCAGCAGAATGTGTTTGGTCAGTTTGATGCTTATATCAAAAAGATTGAGCGTACGCTGCATGTGACGATGGTATACAGAGATGGTATGGTAAAGCTGATCGGTGCCGAGCAGATGGTGAAGCGTGCCCAGAGCGTGTTTGAGAATCTGATCGAGCTGTCAAAGCGTGGCAATGCCATCACAGAGCAGAACGTAGATTATGCATTGTCCCTGTCCTTTCAGGAGATGGATGATAAGATTCTGGAAATTGACAAGGATGTGATCATCCGCACCATCAATGGCAAGCCTATCAAACCCAAAACCATGGGACAGAAGCAGTATATTGACCTGATCCGTCAAAAGATGATCGTATTTGGGGTAGGACCGGCAGGTACCGGTAAGACCTATCTTGCCATTGCTATGGCAATACAGGCATTTAAAAGTGGGGAAGTGAGTCGGATCATCCTGACCCGTCCTGCTATCGAGGCCGGGGAGCGGCTGGGATTTCTGCCCGGCGACCTGCAAAGCAAGATTGACCCGTACCTGCGGCCGATTTATGATGCCATGTATGAGATCATGGGAGCGGAAAGCTACATGCACCAGTGTGAGCGTGGTGCCATAGAGGTGGCGCCGCTGGCATACATGAGAGGTCGTACCTTAGACAATGCCTATATCATTCTGGATGAAGCTCAGAATACCACACCGGCCCAGATGAAGATGTTCCTGACCCGAATCGGTTTTGGGTCCAAGGTCATCGTCACCGGCGATATGACCCAGAAAGACTTGCCAAGCGGTCAGAAGTCCGGTCTGGATACGGCACTTCATGTGTTGAAAAAGGTGGATGGCATCGGGGTATGTTATTTAGACCACCGGGACGTGGTCAGACATCCGCTAGTACAGGAGATCGTCAAGGCATATGACGCCTATGAGAAACGGGAGGCCAAGAAGCAGCATGCAGCAGATCGTGAGTCTTCCGTACCAAGAAACAGGGGATGAGATGCTGTCATTTTTTTACACTGGCAATTTGTGCCGAAGCGTCACAAATTTGCCCTGATGCAATGCCGGATTTGAAACCTGGCTTGTGTTTGCAGCGTAAACGCTTCGGAATTGAGGAGTTTTATGACAATTGAGATAGAATATGAAGCAGAGCAGCAATTAGACCTGCCCTATGAGGAGATCATCAGACAGGTGGTGGAAGCCTCTCTGGACTATGAGGCATGCCCCTATGAGGCACAGGTCAGCGTGGTGCTGACGGACAATGCACGGATTCAGGAAATCAATGCAGAGTTTCGGCAGATTGACAGACCTACGGATGTGCTGTCTTTTCCGCTGGTGGACTATGGCACTCCGGCAGAGTTCGAGGGATTAGAGGATGCAGAGGGAGAATATTTTGATCCGGACACAGGGGAACTGATGTTGGGAGATATCGTGATCTCTGTGGAGAAAGTGACAGAGCAGGCAGAAAAATATGGGCACAGTGAAAAGCGGGAACTGGCATTTCTCACTGCCCACAGTATGCTGCATCTGATGGGATATGACCATATGGAAGAAGAAGAACGTGTGGTCATGGAGCGCAAGCAGGCAGAGATTTTGGAACATCTGGGGATTACCCGGTAACAGAAATGCAGTCCCCATTCGGAACCGTTGTTTTGGAAAGGTTCTGGTCGGTGATGAAATGCAAAAGAACAGGATGGAGAAGTTTCTATTATGAGTAAGAAAAAGAATACCAATAATTTTATCATACAGGGAGGAATTCTGGCCATTGCATCAATTTTGGTGCGTATCATTGGTTTGGTGTACCGTATCCCCATGACGGCCATCATCGGGGACAGAGGCAATACATATTATTCCTGTGCCTACAGCATTTATCAGATTTTGCTGTTGCTGTCTTCCTATAGTTTGCCGGTGGCAGTGTCCAAGCTGGTATCCCAGAAGGCAGCCAATGGAGAATATCGGAACATTAAGCGCATTATGAAGGTGACATTTGGGTTCGCCCTGACTGTTTCCTTGATTTTTGGCGCAGGCGCATACTTTGGGGCAAAGTTTTTGGCTAACACCATTGTGAATACCCCATTGGCCTATATTTCTCTCCGTTTTCTGGCACCTGCCATTGTGATCGTGGCGCTGCTTGGCGTATACAGAGGTTTCTTTCAGGGTATGGGATCTACCATGCCCACTGCCGTGTCCCAGATCGTAGAGCAGGTCATCAATGCGGCAGTCAGCATTCTGGCAGCCTATTATCTGTTCCGGTTTGGTACTGCTACAGACCTGACACTGGGAACAGACAATTATAAGTATGCATGGGGGGCAGCCGGTGGTACCATCGGTACCGGAAGTGGTGCATTGGCAGGGATGTTGTTCTGCCTGGCGCTGTATGTGGGATACCAGAAACAT
>ONWL01000105.1 GCA_900321525.1 uncultured Eubacteriales bacterium | reverse complement strand
ATTCGTAACTGTTTAGTACTCTCACAGAATAATAGCTCCTGAACAGTTACTTCTATTTTATGTAAATCATCTTTATATTACGATGGTATTTCAAAGCAATAACACTGCCAGCAACAATCCTCCTGCCGCACCAAACACCCGATAGATCCGACAGGTCTGCGCTTCCTGTCCCTCCAGCCAATGTACTCTGTCAGTAAAAAATGTAATGTACTGTTCCAACACCTGCTCCTGCATCTGCAGATCCAGATACCCAATCCTGCTGCCAAGCTCCATCCAAAGTTTCCACTCTTCTTGTGAAAATGCTACCTGTTCCTGTACAGACAAAATGGCTCTGTTCCAAATTTCCACAAAACGACATCCGTCCTGTTGCTGCAAGCCTGCCACCATTTCCTGTAAAAAAGCATGGCAAAAGCCCGATGTCTTGTCCTGCAGAATCAAAAAGGCTTCCTCCAGCACCGTTTTGTGACATCGAATTTCTCCCTGTAGCAAAATGAGCAGCTGGGTCAATTCCCCCAACTGACGGCGACGGCGAATTTTCTGCTGACAAAAACAGTATCCCAGTCCGTTGCTTCCCATAAGTAACAGCACCACCCCCGCCATGGTTATATATTCCATTTGATATGCGCTCCCTTCATATTCATCATACCTGACTGTACAGCAGGTGCTCCCCTTCATCAAAGATCTGACGAATGCTGCCAATGGTAGGGATCTGATCCAAAATCACATACCGTTCAAACAGTCTTTGTGCCACCATTTGGGTCAAAATCGGTTTGGTGCGAATATCTTCCATAGACGTGCCATGAACGGTGGCAATCAGTTTTGCACCGCAGTTCATCACATAATACATGGCATCCAATTCTTCCCTGCTACCAATTTCATCTACTGCCACAACCTGAGGTGACATGGTTCGAATGAGCATCATCATACCCTGCGCCTTGGGACAACAATCCAATATGTCGGTTCGAATCCCCAGATCATTCTGTGGCTCTCCCATATAGCAGGCACCAATCTCACTGCGTTCATCTACCACCCCTACTGTCAGTCCTTCTCTTCTTTCTGCTCCATCCGGACTTCCATTTGACAACTGCCGTACCACATCCCGCAGCATGGTGGTCTTTCCACAGCAGGGAGGAGAAATGAGCAATGTCTGCTTCACCTGATTTTTTCCCAAAAGATATGGCATCAGTTTGTCTGCACATCCTTTCACCTCATGAGAGACACGTATATTCAAAGAACTGATGTATTTCATGCCCTTAATCATAAACCGTTCATCCACCACTGTTTTCCCAGCAATGCCTACCCTATGTCCTCCCTGAATGGTGATAAAGCCCTGTCTGATTTCTTCTTCATAGGCATATAGCGAATGATTGCTGATCAATTCCAGTGTTTCTCTGATTTCCTCCCGGGTAATCTGTATTGCCCCTGTATCTACCGCCCCTAAACCACCCTGTTCTAACACTGCATATTCACGATTCTGATATACGATCAGCAATGGTGCATGAATCCTCATACGGATTTCCTGCACTTCTGCAAAATCAACTGGCAGCTGCATTAATATTTTTCGCAGACGCCCGGAAAAAATCTTCATCAGCTGTTCTTTTTTCTGCCCTGTTTTCCCTGCTTCCTTTGCCATACAGAAAAACCCCCTTTAACACAATATATGTGTCAAAGAGGGTTTTATGAGTTTGAAAAAAAGAGAACCTTTCAGCTGTTTTTTTCGTAAATATACCAAAGTCCTTTCAACAGCAATGCATCGTCATAAATGATCTCATGCCGACACAATGGAACGATAAACTGTGCCAGTCCTCCGGTCGCCACCACTGTCACATCTCCCTGTAATTCCTCGCGGAAACGGTCAATCATACCGTCCAGCATGGCTGCATTGCCCAGAACAGACCCGCTCTTCATACTGTCAATGGTGTTCCTGCCGATGGCCTTTTTGGGCGGTTCCAGACTGATCTGAGACAATAGAGAAGTCCGACTGACCAGGGATTCCAATGCCACCCGTATGCCCGGTGTAATGGTACCTCCTAAAAAATTGCCCTTTGCATCGATGGCAGACATGGTAGTAGCAGTGCCCATATCAATAATGATCAATGGTGCCGGGTATTCCTTTAATGCCGCCACTGCATCTACCACTAGATCACTGCCAAGTTGTGCCGGATTGTCGATCAGAATATTGAGTCCTGTCTTCACACCGGGACCTACCACCATGGGTTTGATGTACATCACTTTTTCAATGGCATCACAAATCACATGATTGATAGGTGGTACCACAGAAGAAAGGATGCTTCCCTTTAATTGTCCTGGTTGAATATGGTAAATATCCAATACCATCTTAAAAATAGATGCATATTCTAAAGTTGTCTTCTGAGTATCGGTGGAAATCCGTTCCACAAAAGAAATATCCGTTCCCTCGATACAGCCAATGACAATATTTGTATTTCCGATGTCAATCGCTAAAATCATCTATCATTCCTCTTTTTCCTCAGTCTTCTTTTTACGGCCTCTTTTCTTTGGCTTCTCTTCTGTGGCTGCCACTGTCTCAGCTTCTGCTGCCTTCTCTGCTGCAGTCTTTCTGGTTCTGCGCTTTGGTTTTTCTTCTGCTGCTTCCTCCGTTGCTGCCGCTGCTTTTCTGGTTTTGCGTTTTGGTTTCTCCTCTGCCACTGCTTCTGTTGTCACAGCAGTCTTTCTGGTTCTGCGCTTTGGCTTCTCTTCTGCCACTTCTACAGCTGTCCCATCTACCACATCTATCTTCTTCTTTCCACGGCGAACAATACGTTTCATCACCACTGCGGTACGACTTGGAATGTAGAACAGGAATCCGATCCTGCCATCCGGTAATGTTTCGGTCCGATATTCCATCTTGGTATCCACACGATTGTATCCACCAAATTCCCCTGCATCTGTACTCAAGATGACCTTGTACTCACCTTCCTTTGTCACAGGCACGAAATAACCACTGAAAGATTTATTGGGATGGAAACCGAAAATAAAGAGCAGGTTGTTGCGCTCGTAAATCAGCACCTTGTCTCCCTGGTGTGTCCAGAGATTGTGTGTTTCCCCTTTGCTCAATACTTTATTCTTCTGCAACAGAGATAACATCGCCTTATCAAAATCATTCAGCCACATATACTTCAAATCCGGATTATCTGCCAGACTCCACTGTCTGCGGCAATAGAAATAACTCCATCCATTGCCCTCACGTGGGAAGTCAATCCATTCCGGATGACCGAATTCATTGCCCATAAAATTCAGATAACCTTCCCCGCCTAAAGATGCGGTCACCAGACGAATCATCTTATGCAGTGCAATACCACGGTCGATGATCATGCTGGAACTTGCCTTATCCATTTTATAGTACATCTCGCTGTCGCACAGACGGAACATAATGGTCTTATCCCCTACCAATGCCTGGTCATGGGACTCTGCATAACCAATGACCTTCTCCTGTGGTCTGCGACCAGTCAACTCATGATAAATGCCCCACATATCCCAGTCTTCGTCTTTTCTCTCTTTGATCATTCGAATCCACATATCCGGAATGCCCATTGCCAAACGGTAATCAAATCCGATTCCGCCATCTTCGATGGGAATACACATTCCCGGCATACCAGACATATCCTCTGCAATGGTAATGGCTGCCGGATTCACCTGACGAATCAGATCATTGGCAAGCTGTAAGTACGTCACAGACTCTGTATCTGTATTCAAAGAAAAATATTTATCATAATGATCAAATGCAGTTCCCAGACCGTGATCATGGTATAACATAGATGTAACACCATCAAACCGGAAACCGTCAAAATGATACTCTGTCATCCAGAACTTCAAATTGGACAACAGGAAGTGCAGGACTTCTTTTTTGTTGTAATCAAACAGTTTTGTGCCCCATGCACTGTGATCTCCCTTGCCTCCTGCATGGAAGAACTGGTATACGGTACCGTCAAATTCATTGAGTCCCTCTGCTGTATTGCGTACTGCATGAGAATGTACCACATCCAACAATACTTGAATGCCCATCTCATGGGCAGTATTGATCAGATCCTTCAACTCATCCGGTGTACCATACTTGGAAGAAGCGGCAAAAAAGTTAGATACCTGATAACCAAAGGAACCATAATATACATGCTCCATGATGGCCATAATCTGGATGGTATTATATCCCAGTGCCTTAATACGAGGCAGGTTAAACTCCTTAAACTCCTTGTATGTGCCGATGCCCTCTTTCTCCTGTGCCATACCGATGTGACACTCGTAAATATATGGTGTAGGGTCTGCCTTAAATCCTGCATCTGTCCACACAAAATCAGAAGAATCATACACCTCTGCACACCACACAAGGGTATTGGGATCCTGTACCACACGCTTGGCATACAGCGGAATACGTTCTAACATCTGGCCATCATGGCGCACCACTGCTTTTACCTTACAGCCATTCCACAATGCGTTCTCTCCGTCTAAGTAGAGTTCAAACACACCGTTTCCAATGTAATTCATGGGATTTGCTTCTTTATTCCAGCCATTGAAATCCCCCATAAAAAACATGGCTTCTGCTGCCGGTGCCCACTCTCGATACACCCAGCCCGTCTCTGTCTTATGTATGCCAAAATAATTTGCACCATTGGCAAAATCAGATAAATTCTGTCCTTCTGTCAGCAATTCATTCTTCATACGATGATAATTCTCCATACGAAGATTGATATCCCGCTCATAATATCTGCCTAACAGACTGTCAATTTCAAGAATCTTATACCCCATACTCATTTTGACCATTCCTTCCTTGTTTCGTAACTGTTCAGCACCCTCACAGTTATGGGCAAAAATTCATTCCTAATCGACTCCGTCGTTTGTGTTTTTGCCTGCATGACTCAGGATTTTGCTTCGCAAAACCTCCGCGAAATATTCCCTCCTGAATAGTTACCTTGTTTCTTCACAACAGTCCAGTACCTTCACAACTATAGCTCTCCATGAACTGACGATGTGCAGATAAAATCTTTCTGTCTGCTATAATTATTTTATCTTTTTTTCTGTCATTCGTCAACCAAATTGCGCAATTTTACTAAAATATATCATTCTTTTCTGGTCGATATCCTTCATTCTGTACAGTTCGACATCTTTCTACAAATCTAAATCGTTTTATTCAAACTGTTTCTTTTTTCCAGCATAAAAAACCCGAATTTTCACATGCTAGTCCTGTGTGATGATTCAATCCATCACCCAGCAGGCATTGCCTGTTGTATTCCATAGGTAATTGCGAAACTCTTTGAGCAGCCCTAAAATAGTCTGCACATCAGAAGTTTTTTCATTTGAAAAACTCTGTGGAGCGTTGGCACTTTGTTTTTCGAGTATTGGGAAGAAAAACATTAGTACCACTACGCGTAACCGAAGCGAGAGCGTGTTTTTCAAATAAAAAGTTTGATGAAAGACGTTCGGCATCATAGTTTCGCAATTGTCTATCTTATTAAATTTAGAAAGGAGTCTTCTTATGAACACAACTTCTTCTCATTCCTGTATTAATGAAATGGAATTACAGACACTCCGTCATCTGATCATGCAGCATGACACCTTATCCTGCAAGATGACCGCTTATGCGGAGGAGGCAACTACTCCGGAAATTCAGCAGTATTTCCAGAAATCTGCACAGAACGCCGCCCAGAGCAAAACAGATCTGATGCGTTTCTTGCAGTAATCTCCTTGCATCGCAATATCAGTATTGTTGCTTGACACCAGAATATTTCAATTTATTTCAGAAAGGAACGTATGTATCATGCAGGAAAAAATCATGGTATCCGACGCTTTATCTCAGATCA
>ONWL01000124.1 GCA_900321525.1 uncultured Eubacteriales bacterium | reverse complement strand
TGATTTTAGGTGCCACCAACCGTCCGGAGATTCTGGATAAGGCATTGCTTCGTCCGGGACGATTTGACAGACGAATCATCGTAGATAAGCCGGATTTAAAGGGGCGTATCGACATCTTAAAAGTACATGCCAAAGATGTGAAGATAGACGAGACAGTGGATTTGGAAGCCATTGCTCTGGCTACCAGTGGTGCAGTAGGTTCCGATCTTGCCAATATGATCAATGAGGCTGCCATCAATGCAGTCAAGCACGGCAGAACACTGGTGAACCAAAAGGATTTGTTTGAGGCAGTGGAAGTGGTGCTGGTCGGAAAGGAAAAGAAAGACCGTATCATGAGTCTAGAGGAACGTAAAATCGTATCTTATCATGAGGTAGGACATGCCTTGATCAGCGCATTGGAAAAGGATGCGGAGCCGGTACAGAAGATTACCATCGTGCCTCGTACCATGGGCGCACTTGGTTATGTTATGCAGGTACCAGAAGAAGAGAAATATCTGAATACCAAAACCGAGATTGAAACTATGATCGTGGTGGCGATGGCAGGTCGTGCGGCAGAGGAAATCGTATTTCACAATGTGACCACCGGTGCGTCCAATGATATTGAACAGGCGACCCGTTATGCCCGTACCATGATCACTATGTACGGTATGTCAGAGAAGTTCGGTATGGTAGCGTTGGAGACCGTGGAAAATCAGTATCTGGATGGTCGTCGTGTCTTAAACTGCGGAGCAGAGACAGAGGCAGAGATTGACAAAGAAGTGATGCGGATCAACCAGGCGGCATACCAGAAGGCAAAAGACATCTTAAGTGCCAATCGTGACATCTTAGATGAAATCGCAGCCTTCCTGATTGAAAAAGAAACCATCACAGGAAAGGAATTTATGGAAATCCTGCATGCATGCCAGGCAAAGAGAAACGGCGGTGCTGTAGAAGAGCAGCCTGCGGCAGAGAATGCCAATACAGTACAAGTACCTACAGCAAATGAACCACCTGCGAAAGAGAATATACAGGATACTTCATCAAAAGAAATAGAAATAGACTGGGATACAGATTTGTTTGGAAGTTCATCTGAAAATAGAGAACAAAACAAGTAAACAAGATGACAGGCATTACGAGACATTTTTCCTGTTTCGAAGTGCCTGTCGTTGTTGTATATATGTAGTGTAGGGTGACATATGTAAAACTGCTTTCATTCTATTGAAAGAGTGATGTCAAGTAAGGCAAACGCATCTTGAAAAGACTTTTGAAAATGTCGGTACTTGTAATTCGGAGACTTTATGTCTCAGAATTACTTAGTATCCGCTACAAGGAGGAACTGAAAAAACTGCCCGCTAAGCCGGGCGTGTACCTGATGCATGACGAAAAAGATGAGATTATTTATGTGGGCAAGGCAATCAGTCTGAAAAATCGTGTGCGGCAGTATTTTCAAAGCAGTCGCAATAAGTCTCCCAAGATTGTAAAAATGGTGTCTCATATTGCCTGGTTTGAATATATTATTACAGATTCAGAGTTAGAGGCACTGGTGTTAGAGTGTAATCTGATCAAGGAACATCGTCCACGCTACAATACTATGTTAAAAGACGATAAGACCTATCCGTATATTCGGGTAACCGTGGAGGAAGCGTTTCCAAGAGTGTTTATGACTCGTCAGAAGAAAAAGGATAAATCCCGGTATTTTGGTCCTTATACCAGTGCAGGAGCAGTGAAGGACACACTGGAACTGATTCGAAAGCTGTTTCGGATCCGCACCTGTCAGAGGGTGTTGCCCAGAGATATTGGAAAGGAAAGAGCTTGTCTCAATTATCATATCCATCAGTGCGAGGCACCCTGTCAGGGGTTGATTAGTCAGGAAGAATATGGAAAAAAGATAGAGGCTGTGCTGGATTTTCTCAATGGAAAGTATGACCTGGTGATGAAATCACTGGAAGAGAAGATGCAGCAGGCTGCGGAGCAGATGGAGTTTGAGGAAGCAATTGTCTATCGGGAACTGATGCAAAGTGTGCAGCATGTGTCGCAAAAGCAGAAGATCACAGACAATACCACCTCAGATGACAGAGATATCATTGCCTTTGCGGTAGCAGACAATGTGGATGGGGAATCTGGTGAGGTGGTCAGTCAGGATGCAGTGGTGCAGGTGTTCTTTGTCCGGGAAGGCAGACTGATCGGGCGGGATCATTTTCATCTGAATGTGGCATTAGAGGATACCAATATAGATATTATGACCAGTTTCATTCAGCAGTTTTATGCCGGTACCCCTTTTGTGCCAAGAGAACTGTTCTTACAACATCCGGTGGAAGATCAGGCATTTATAGAGCAGTGGCTTACCAGCAAGCGAGGGCATAAGGTGACCATCCGTGTGCCGCAAAAGGGACAAAAGGAACGTCTGGTAGAACTGGCAGCAAGAAATGCCCAGATGGTACTGGATCAGGACAAGGAGAAAATCAAGAAAGAAGAACTTCGTACGTTAGGGGCAGTGCGTCAGATCAGTGAATGGCTGGAACTGTCGGATTTGAATCGGATGGAGGCATTTGATATTTCCAATATCAGCGGTTTTCAGTCGGTAGGTTCTATGGTGGTATTTGAAGACGGCAGACCAAAGCGCAGTGACTACCGGAAGTTTCGCATCAAATCTGTCCAGGGACCCAATGATTATGCGTCTATGGAAGAAGTATTGACCAGACGGTTTGCACATGGATTGGAAAGCAGAAAACAGGAAACAGGAAATGGAACCTTTGACAGCTTCCAGAAGTTTCCGGATTTGCTCTTGATGGACGGTGGACGAGGGCAGGTGAATATTGCAGAAGTCGTATTGGAACGGCTGCAAATCAGCATTCCGGTCTGTGGCATGGTAAAGGACGATAATCACCGTACCAGAGGTTTGTATTATCACAATGTGGAGATTCCCATTGACCGGCACAGTGAGGGCTTTCAGTTGATTACCAGAATTCAGGACGAAGCCCACCGATTTGCCATTGAGTATCACCGCAGTCTCCGGCAAAAAGGAGCGGTGCATTCCATATTAGATGATATTCCAGGAATTGGGCCCAAGCGTCGTCAGGCACTGATGCGGCATTTTGACAATGTGGAAGAGATCAAACAGGCAGATGTGGACAGATTAAAAGAAATAGAAGGGATGAATGAGGCAGCAGCCCAAGCTGTGTATCAGTTTTTTCACCAGGCAGTCGATCGAAGTGCATCTTTACAGAATGATGGGAAGCTGTTAAAATAAGAGCAGACGAAAGAAACAACACCAATCACATGAGATAAAAAGAAAGAGAAGAAAGCGGGGTATACTATGGGAAAGGTTACAGTAAAAGCGCTGATTGATAAGATGCAGCTGCGGGAACTGACAACGGACATTGATACAGCGGCCATTGACATTCCACTGCCGGATATTAACAGACCGGCATTGCAGCTGACGGGATTTTTTGAGCATTTTGAGACAGTACGTGTCCAGATTATTGGATATGTAGAACAGGCATATATCAGCCGCAGAACAGAAGAAGAGCGTCATCTGATGATTGAACGTCTGATGCAATATCGAATTCCCTGCCTGATTTTTGCCAGAAATATGGAACCGGATCCTTATTTTGTAGAATGCGGCAATCGGTATGGTGTGCCGGTATTGGTTTCCAGTCAGACCACATCAGATCTGACGGCAGAGACGGTACGTTGGTTGAAGGTAGAGTTGGCACCTATGATTACGGTACATGGTGTATTGGTGGATGTATACGGAGAAGGTGTGTTGATCATGGGGGAGAGCGGCATCGGAAAAAGCGAGGCTGCCCTGGAGTTGATCAAGCGTGGACACCGCTTGGTATCCGATGATGTGGTGGAGATTCGAAAGGTCAGTGATGCCACACTGGTAGGGTCTGCTCCTGAGATTACCAGACATTTTATTGAATTGCGAGGCATCGGGATCATTGATGTGAAGACACTGTTTGGTGTAGAGCATGTAAAAGATACCCAGAACATTGATATGGTTATCAAGTTAGAAGACTGGAACAAAGACAAAGAGTATGACAGATTGGGATTGGAGGAACAGTTTACAGAATTCCTTGGTAATAAAGTAGTATGCCACCAGCTGCCGATCCGTCCGGGACGAAATCTGGCTGTCATTGTAGAGTCTGCGGCGGTTAATTATCGACAAAAGAAGATGGGGTATAATGCTGCCCAAGAACTGTATAAAAGAGTACAGAATAATCTTGCAAAAGGAGCCGATGAAGATTGATGGAATTTATCACAGCCTGCAGGGAATTTCTTGCAGAAGGGGATTGCAAAGAAAAAGAGCCAATGGGGGTTCATACCACCTTTCAGGCCGGAGGACCGGCGGCCTATTATGTGACACCTCCTGATGGGGATACCTTATGTCGTGTAGTGGAACTGTGTAAAGAACATGGATTGGATTATTTTGTATTGGGACGGGGAAGCAACCTGTTGGTCAGTGACAGTGGATACGATGGTGTGATCATTGACTTAACCAAATATTTTAAAAACATGAAGGTAAAGGGACAGGAAATCATAGCACAGGCTGGTGTGGCACTGCCGGTATTGTCTCGTATGGCCATGATGCATAGTCTGGGCGGACTGGAATTTGCTGCTGGGATACCAGGCAGTGTAGGTGGTGGCTGTGTGATGAATGCAGGTGCCTATGGCGGTGAGATCCGTCATGTGCTGAAACATGTGACGGTACTGACGCCGGAGGGGGAGAAGAAAACATTGCCGGCAGATGCACTGGAGCTGGGTTACCGCACCAGTAATATTTTGAAAAATGGTTATATTGTGTTGTCCTGTACCTTTCATTTGGAACCAAGAGAACAGGATCTGATTCTTTCGGATATGAGGTATTACAATTCTCAAAGAACATTAAAGCAGCCTTTGGATAAAGGCAGTGCAGGCAGTACCTTCAAACGTCCAGAAGGATATTTTGCCGGAAAACTGATTCAGGATGCCGGGTTAAAGGGATACCAGATAGGGCAGGCTGCTGTTTCAGAAAAACATGCCGGTTTTGTGGTGAATTTGGGTGGTGCTTCCGCAACGGATATCTGGCAGGTATGTCAGGATGTGCGTCACAAGGTCAAAGAACAGTTTGATGTGGTGCTGGAAATGGAAGTCAAGACCCTGGGGACATTTCCGACAGGAGCGGTATGAGAAATACAGACTATCGGTAACTGTAAAAGGACTGAACAGTTACCGGTAGTGACGCCAGAGGAAACAGACAGAGAGGTATGGCATGAAGTGTGTGATTGTAACGGGCATGTCAGGAGCAGGAAAAGCTTCTGCTATGAAAATGCTGGAAGATATGGGGTATTTTTGTATTGACAATATGCCCATTTTGCTGTTGGAAAATTTTGCAGACTTGGCTCTGACAGGAAAATTTGAAATGAAGAAAGTAGCACTTGGACTAGATGTACGCAGCGGCTACGACAGTGTGCTGATGGAACAGTCCATTGAGAGATTGAAAGAAAAGAAGATTTTCTATCAGATTCTCTTTATGGATGCTTCGGATGAATGTCTGATCAAACGGTATAAGGAGACACGGAGAATTCATCCGTTGGCAGGAAATGGACGGGTGGAACGGGGCATTGCATTAGAACGGGAATTAATGGCAAACCTGAAAGCACAAGCAGATTTTATTTTTGATACCAGCCAGCTGCTGACCAGAGAACTGCGGAGCAATCTGGAGCATATTTTTATGAAGGGAGAAGCCTACAGCAGTCTGATGGTAACCGTTTTGTCTTTTGGATTTAAGTATGGCATTCCATCTGATTCAGATCTGGTGTTTGATGTGCGGTTTTTACCAAATCCCTATTACATAGAAGAATTGAAACCCCAGACAGGCAATGATGCGCCGGTGCAGGATTTTGTCATGGGATTTGAAGCCAGCCAGATTTTTCTGGATAAACTGGTGGATATGGTACGTTTTCTGATTCCAAAATATATTGCGGAAGGAAAAAATCAGCTGATCATCGGTATTGGGTGTACCGGAGGCAAACATCGCTCTGTTACATTGGCAAATGGACTGTATGATGTATTGTTGCGGGATGATCGAGAATATGGCATCAAGATCGAGCATCGGGACATCGAAAAAGATGCACATCGAAAAGGCTGATGCAGATAGGAGGAGGAAGATGTCTTTTTCCAGAGAAGTCAAAAAAGAATTGTCGGTTCAGGTGCCTGAGGCAAGGCATTGTCAATTGGCAGAATTGGCGGCAATAATCAGTCATTGTGGAACGGTATGTGTCAATTCTACTGATCGGTTACAGTTAAAGATTGTGACAGAAAGTGTGTTTCTCATCAGAAAGTGCTTTACAATCTTGGAAAAAGCATTTAATATATATAAGGATATTGCTATGAGGCGAAATGGTTCCAACCAAAAGAGCAGAGTCTATCTGCTGTTGATTCCACGCCATGAAGATGCGATGCTTGTATTGCAGGCATTGAAGATGATGGATCAGAATGCCAATCCGTTGGAATTTGAT
>ONWL01000311.1 GCA_900321525.1 uncultured Eubacteriales bacterium | reverse complement strand
TCCCTGCTGCATCTTCTGTATTTACATCATAAGTAATCAACACTAACATTCTGACCTCACTTCCATAAAAATGGCGGGTATCCATCCAGATCATCCCTTAAATATCGTGCCAACAATAATGCCTGAACATAGGGCACTAATCCCCATTCGATTTTTTCTTTCAAAAATGGATGTGTAATTTTTACCTGCTTCTTTTCCTGCCACTCTTTTTGTATCTTTCTTCTTCCGTCTTCTGACAATAAAACCGCACCATTTTCCTGTGTAGAGAAATCCTTTCCATTTACAACACGATCATTGATCAAAGTCAATACAAAGCGATCTGCCATGCATGGACGCAGCTCTTCCATCAAATCCTGTGCCAGTGAAGTTCTGCCTGGTCTATCTCGATGAAAAAATCCCACATAGGCATCCAGTCCCACTGCCTCCAGTGCAGACGCACAATCGTTTCCCAGCATGGTATATACAAAAGACAGTAATGCATTCACATTGTCTAATGGAGGACGACGATTGCGACCATGAAAAAAGAAATCTTCTTTATTTCTCAAAATCATATCATCCATCAATCTAAAATAAACAGTAGCACCCGCCCCCTCCAGACCACGCAACGATTCTGCTGATGTTTGTTCCAGGACCTGTGTAAGCAGTTCTCTTATTTGAGTAGATGCTAATTGAAATTTATCTACATCAATTCTCATTCCATGATCTCTTCGCATTCTGTCCAACACGTGTCTCGAATTGCTTAATTTTCCATAAATAAAGTTACGTGCAATTCGACAACTCTGATAAGGATCGTCGGCAATTCGATACTGCGTCCTTCGCAGTAATACATTTCCTCTACTTTCGCCACACACTCTACATAAAAAATGTCCCCTAGGCGTACAAAATGCCAAATTAATTCCCAACTGGGCACACTTTCCCATCAACGCCGGAGAGGCTCCCGGATAGGAAAACAAATAAATGCCCTCTAAAATATGTAGGGGAAAGCGACCTGCTACTTCCTCTCCCTTTTTGATGATAATATTTTCACCATCCAATGCCGCATAAGCATCTTCACTGGTCACAAACAATGTGTTTAATAGTTTTTTCATTCCGCCTCCTCCTGACAGTCCTTTTGCAGATAGGTTTTTACAGACAGATTTCGCATAACTTTTGGAACACATAGATTCTTCAAAGAGCAACTGTTACATCCTTTTTGTGGCTTTACCTTTGGTGTATATCCTTTTTCATATAACTCATGCATCTCACAAACTGCTTTCCTAACGGTTTCTCGAAGCTCCGGTGTAAACATAATTTCCTGCCTATGACGTTCTTCTCCATAATATAAGGCTCCCTTTGAAATGTCGCAACAAAGCATTTCTTCCAAACACATGGCCTGCGCACACAACTGTGCCTCGTCACAAGAATCCAGTTTCTTGGTTCCACGTTTATATTCAATTGGATAAGGCATCCATTTCCCCTCTTCTTGCGTTAACGTAATTCCATTTGAATTTTGATGAAATTCCACTACATCACATTCTCCAGAGATACCCAAACTGGAGGAATGAATTCTCATTCCCCTCACCGTCAATATATCCTTACGCCTGGTGCGTAGAGTTTGATCATGAGCATTTTTATGCATAAGAGATCCATCTACCGTTCGATAATTTTCTTCCCATTGCTGTTCAATATGGATCAATGCCCATTGCCGTCGACAAAACAAAAAATGTTGAATGCCTGAAAGCATCAAATAATTTTCTTCTCTATATTCTACCACATTATCCAACCTCTTTTTCTCAAAACTCCATAAGAGCAAGTGTATATTTCCTGATTTTAGCATATCATTTAAGCTGTCTCATAATCAGGACACCTCACCCTATTGTAAAAATTACATTTCCTTTGCAGCAAACTCACCTATCTTATATAACAGAAAACACTCTAATTCCAATCCACGCTCCCGCAAAGGGAGCGACTCAGTCAACGTCATTATTCAAAATCTTACGCAGTTATTTCAATCCACGCTCTCGCGAAGGGAGCGACGTCAAGATAGGGACAGAATTGGATTCCGCCGGTCTATTTCAATCCACGCTCCCGCGAAGGGAGCGACACTCACTCTCC
>ONWL01000104.1 GCA_900321525.1 uncultured Eubacteriales bacterium | reverse complement strand
CAGCGGCAAACAAAATGCTCAACAGGAATGACCACCACTGAAAGGCATCATCGGTGATGATAGTTTCCGCTACCAGTGTAATGGCAATGACACCCCACATACTACCAATGATTTCTTTGCCATTTCGTTCCCTTAGCTCCAGAAATCCATTGTATGCCATGGTCAGCAGCAGGAAAATGTAAAGGAAGGAATGTCTGGCCGGCAGGGAGTTGGGAAAATGGAATCCATGCCAGATGTAATTCAATACCTTCAGGCTGAAAGTAAACAGGAAAAACAATACCAGTACAAAATAGCAGATTTTTTCTCTGGCAGAAACTTTCTTACTCATGACATACAGAGGCAGCAGCACTAACGGCGCAATCCCGCAGAAAATATTAGGCCAGTGATCCAGTCCCTGCTCTGTTTCCACACAGATCAGATGTCTGGCGATGACTTCAAAAGTAGAGAAGTAACTGTCCAGATTTTTCGGGAAAGTAGTGGAAGCGGAAGCTGTTAATTTCAGCGCATAGTAAGCAGGCAGCAGCAAAATCGCAGAAATTCCTCCTGCCAGCAGGGAATATACGGCAAATTGTACCATCCGCAAAATATAGCGGCCAAAAGTTTTAGAACCATTTCCCGTACCATCCTCTGTCCGTACCAGGAAACTGTCACTGGAAATGATCATCTGCACGATAAAGTACAGAATCAAAAACATACAGATCATAATGGCAATGTAATAATTGGTGCAGATTGCCACGCCTAGTAGCAGGGCGTACAGCCCACCTTTACCGGTTTTGATCAGTCGTTCCATTGCATAAATGACCAAAGGAAACAGCCAGATACAGTCTAACCACATCACATTCCAGCTGTAAGCTGCTACATAGCCGGAAAGGGCATATAAGATGCCAAAAAACACACTGGTCCAAGGCGTGCTACGGCTGTGTTTTGCCAAATAGAAGGTCATGGCAGTGCTGGCCAGTCCGATTTTCACAATGGCGAAGTAAGAAATAAACTCAATGACCAGCTTGGACGGGCAAAACAGCAACAGCAGGTTGCAGGGACTGCACAAATAATACGCAAACAATGATACCATGTTGGTACCCAGTCCCACATTCCAGGTGTACTGTAAGTTCTTGCCTGTCTGTAGAGCATCCCGCAACATTTGGTGAAATGGAGCATATTGGTGATACAGGTCAGTCCGCAGAAAACTGCGGTCTCCGAATGGGTAGATCTGCCGCTGTATAAATAAGATCAGCATAATGGCAACCGGTATCAGAAATGCCACCAGGTAAGGGAGTAATTTTTGTAACGAGAATTTTTGTTTCATGCTTCTATCAACTCCTTTGTTCTTTGGGTTTTCTGAAAATCAAAAACTTGCTGGCAAAATAGTTGGCAATCATGACGAATACATTGGACAGAAGTTTTGCCAATGCATTGGGAACATGCAGATGATCCACTGCGATGACCATAAATGCCACATCAAACACACCTGACAGCAGACGACAGGAAATAAAAGGAATAAACTCTTTCCATACAACAGAGGGTTGCCAGGATCTGCTGTGAAACACGAACAGCTTGTTCACAAAAAAGGCGAAGATCACTGCTGCCAGCCATGCAATGACAGTAGACCAGAAGGTCGAAATATGGAGCAGATCATATGCGATAAAGTTCACACCCCAGTTCACAACAGTAGTGGCACATCCCCAGAAGACGTAACTAATGGTTTCTCTGTTGACGACTTTGCAAATCAGAGGATGAGAGAAAAATTTTTGAATCATAAGAACCCCTTTCCAATTCATGCATTTCCATGCACCATTTCCTATTATACTGGAAAAACTCCGTAAAAGATACGATTTTTTATGAATTTTGCGAAGGAATCTGCAAATTTATGACTTTACACAACCTGAAATCTATTGTAGTATAGCAAATACCAATTGTAAAGAGAAAGCGGAGAGGAAGACACGAAACAAGAGAAGATACTTTATATCTATAATAAGAATGGATAAAATAGAACAATTTTGTCAAAAGATGATCAAAAAGTATAGCCAAGGCTGTTAAAAGTTGATACAATAGAAAGCATGGGAGAAAACAGGGCATACAGAAGAGGAAAAATGAAAAGCAGGAAAGAGCCAGAGGGGGAGAACAATGGACAGAGAGGACAGAATCAAACATTTTGCCCAGCAGCAGCAAAAGAAACAGGTTTCTGAAAACCAGATTCGAAACATTCTGCAAGACCAGCGGGACAAAAAAGCCAAACGGCAAAACAGAAAAAAGAGAAAAAGAAGCTCACAGGCAGTTTTACTTGTGGCGGCCAGCATCTGTATGGTTTTGTTTCTGGTGAAACAGGGCAACCATAACCGTCCGGAAGCAGCAGTACCGGCACAAAACCATCAGAACAGCCAGACAGGGCAGGTACAGCAGCCGGCGGTCGAAGAAACGGAGGAGGCGGCTGCTGTCATCCAGGTACCAGCGGTACAGACACAGGGAATCTGGGACGCCCGTGAACTGCAGGAGCAGCAGGATGCTCCGGTGGAACAGGAAGAAGGATTTTACGAGGCCAATGCAGGCGCATCTGCTGGATTTTACGGCAACACTTGGATGACCACGGCAGGCGGCATTTCTCTGGATATTCAGACATTGGCACTGCCGGACTGGGTGGAGGTACGTCCTCTGACGGTAAATCCCTATTCCAGACCTTGTGTGGCCATGGACAGCATCCAGTATATTGCCATTCATTATGTGGGCAATGCAGGCACCACGGCTGACCAGAACTGGAGTTACTTTGAAGGGTTGAAAGATACCCATGTGACCAAAGCCAGTTCTCATTTTATCGTAGGACTGGAAGGAGAGGTGATCTCCTGTATTCCCCTCAATGAGATGTCCTACTGCACCAACCAGCGAAATGTAGACACCATTTCCATAGAAGTCTGTCATCCGGATGCGGGTGGACAGTTCACACCGGCCACGTATCAGTCAGTGGTACAGTTGACCGCATGGCTGTGTAAGACTTTCGGGTTGACCCAGGACAATGTGATCCGGCATTATGATGTGACAGGAAAAATCTGCCCAAAGTATTATGTAGAGCATGAAGATGCCTGGGTGCAGTTGAAAGCAGACATTGGTGTGGCATTGACCCAGTAAGCAGATATAAGAAGGAAAGTAACTATCCAGGAGCCACTATTCCGTGAAGGTTTTGCGAAGCAAAATCCTGAGTTATGCAGGCAAAAACACAAACGACAGAGTCGATTTGGAATGAATTTTTGCCCGTAACTGTGAGGGTACTGAACAGTTACGAAGGAAAAAAGTGGAAAAAATATGAAACTTTTCTAAAGATAGTTGCTTTGTGTGACGAAGCAAGGTACAGTAAAAGGAGTGTATTCTGAATCTTTCAGAACGCTCCTTTTTCTATCGAAAATCTATGCCGTTTGTCGGCAGAAGGTGAGGCAGTATGGCAAAGTTCAGTGTAAAAAAACCGTATACAATTATTGTGGCAGTCCTTGGAATTCTGGTGTTGGGGATCGTGGCATTTACCAGAATGACCACGGATCTGCTGCCGGAACTAACGCTTCCCTATCTGGTGGTTATGACCACCTATCCCGGTGCCAGTCCGGAGAAGGTGGAACAGAATGTGACCAAGCCACAGGAGGCAGCACTTGCTACAGTCAATCAGGTGGAGCGGATCCAGTCCATTTCCAGTGAAAACTATGCAGTGGTGATTCTGGAATTTTCCAGTGGTGTGGATATGAGCCGGGCCATGTTAGAGACAAGAGAGGAATTGGATGTACTAAGCGGTTCTATGGAAGAAGCCGTGGGCAAGCCGGTGATGATGCAGATCAGTCCGGATATGCTGCCCATCATGGTAGCGGCAGTGGATGGGGATGACTATGACACGGAAGAATTGTCTGCACTGATGAAAGAGGAGATCGCTCCTTATCTGGAAGGGGTAGACGGAGTGGCAAGCGTTTCGGTCAGTGGCTTGATCGAACGGACAGAAAATATCGTCATCAGTCAGGAAAAGATGGCAAAAGTCAATCAAAAACTACAGAAAAAAATAGAGGCACAGTTAGAAGAAGCAGAGGCACAGCTGTTAGAGGCCAAGGAACAATTAGATGCAGGGAAAGCAGAATTGGAAAGCCAGCTGGCTGCTTTGCAGGATGGCAGCATCCAGGCAGATCAGGGTTTTTTACAGGGCAGGATGGAACTGTTGAAAATGGAGTTGGCCATGAGCCAGTCTCAGGCAGACTTGCAGCAGCAAAAGATCATTTTGGCACAGCTTTCCAATGTGTTGCCCCAGTTAGAGACACTGGTGGCATATTTAGACACCCAGAATGGAGAAATGCGCAATCAGATTGCGGCATCCGAAAGCGAACTGGCACAGTTACAGGCTTCTTATGATACAGAACAGGCCGCCTATGATGCCAGATATGCAGAACTGACGGCACAGTTAGAAGAATTTGGCGGTGAAGCAGATGGAGAAAGTCTGCGCGACAATCCACAGGCAGCAGAAACGGCACAGCAGCTGGCAGAACTGACCGCAGAACGTAGCACGCTGGAAGTGCGCAGACAGGAGATTGCCCTGCGAACCCAGATGCTGGAAGGAACCAGACAGTCTCTTGCAGCTTCTGAAAATCTGGCAGAGCAGACAAAAGCCCAGCTGGCAGATGCAAAAGCTCAGCTGGCACAGGCATCCGCTGCCATAGCAGAAGGAGAAGCGGCATTGAGCACCGGCAGTGCCATGGTGGGAGAAGGACAGACTACACTGAACAATCAGGAAGCGGATACCAGACAGCAGTTAAATGAAGCAAGCGCCATGTTAGAGTCTGCATCTGCAGAGTTACAGGCAGGCGAGAAAGAGTTAAACAACCAGTTAGAGAATTTTGACCAGACAAAGGCAGAGGCACTGAAACAGGCGGCTTTGGAAGGCATTATCACTCCGGAACTGATCACAGGCATTCTGACGGCACAGCATTTCAGTATGCCGGCAGGGTATCTGTCTTCAGAAGATGGCACATCCTATCTGCTTCGTGTGGGAGATGAAATTGAAAGTCTGGAAGAATTGCAAAATCTGGTGTTGTTCGATCCAAATATGGAAGGCATTGATCCCATTCTGTTGTCTGATGTGACGGAACTGTATGTGACAGACAATACCGGAGATTCCTATGCCAGAGTCAATGGCAATGACGGTTTGATGTTTACGGTGCAGAAGCAGAATACCTATTCCACAGCGGACGTGGCCCATGGGCTGGAAAAAGCATCAAAAGAGATTGAAGCAAAATATGAAGGGGTACACATCACCACCCTGATGAATCAGGGAAATTACATTGACATGGTGGTGGATTCTGTACTGAATAACTTGCTGATGGGCGGCGTGCTGGCGATTCTCATTTTGCTGCTGTTCTTAAAAGACATCCGGCCTACCGTCATGATTGCCTGCTCCATCCCGGTGAGCGTAGTCTTTGCCATCGTGTGTATGTACTTTGCAGGCGTGACCTTAAATCTGATCTCCCTGTCCGGTCTGGCAGTGGGTGTGGGCATGCTGGTAGACAATTCAGTGGTGGTTATTGAGAATATTTATCGATTGCGAAACAAAGGTGCCAACCGGATCCAGGCGGCGGTCAGCGGTGCCTCTCAGGTGGCAGGTGCCATTACCGCGTCTACTTTGACCACAGTTTGTGTATTTCTTCCTATTGTATTTGTAGAAGGGATGACCAGACAGCTGTTTCAGGATATGGCACTGACCATTGCTTTTTCCCTGATGGCCAGTTTGATTGTGGCTATGACGTTGGTTCCTATGATGGCATCCAAGATGCTGACCCATGTAAAAGAGCAGAATCCTGGTCTAATGGATCGGATG
>ONWL01000263.1 GCA_900321525.1 uncultured Eubacteriales bacterium | reverse complement strand
CGATCATCCATTTGAATGCTTCTGCCTTTCAGGCAAACGGTAATACAAGGACACCTATGCTGATTGCAGGCATAGGCAATCTTGTCACCATTACTATAGGATATGTGTTGATTTTCGGACTGGGACCGATTCCCGCCTTCGGGGTTACAGGTGCAGCCTGGGGACAGAATCTTTCTTTTATAGTCATGGCAGGTTTGGGACTGCATCTTCTCTATGGCAGACATGGCTTATTTGCCCATACGGAAAGAAACTTTTTCAAGATGCCGGCATTTAACGATGTAAAGGAAATCCTTGCGACAGGAATTCCTGCTTCTTTGGAAGACTCTTTCTGGCAGCTGGCAAACATTGTGATCAGCGCGGTCATACTCTCCTATGGTCAGGATTATTACGCTGCTTTCCAGATCGGTCTTGAAGGAGAGGGTTTCTGCAATATGATGTCGGCCGGATTCATGACTGCAGCTATGTCGCTTTCTTCAAATGCCATCGGCGCCCGGGACGAAAAAAACTATGAACTCTCCTTTAAAAGACTTTGCCATTTTTGCGGGATCATCACTGTTATTACGATGCTGTTTCTGACCTTTTTTACAAAGGCAACTTTATCTCTGATGACGGACAAGCCGGAACTGATTGCTATCGCTGCCGGTTATATGTATGCGATGATCTGGTCGCAGTATCCGCAGCATCGTCAGAAAATCGAAATCGGTTTTATCCGTACTGCCGGACATACCCGGACGACGATGTTTACAAATCTGATCGGTTTATGGGTGGTTCGTGTGCCGATGGTGATTCTGTTTGGCAGTGTTATGCATTTGAACATAACCTTTGTCTGGTGGGTATTCAATATTGATCAGTGGATCCGTCTGCTGCTGTCTTTCTTTTACTACAGAAGATATGACATTGCAGATACGGTTCATCGGAACAGTAAATGTTCTTTACAGGAAGGATGCATATGAAAGAAAAGAAATATATAGTTTTTGACGTAGACGGTACATTGCTGGATACAGAATTCATCTGGGGGGAAATCTGGAAACAGATCGGCATGAAATACGGCCATCCGGCTTTTTGCCATGATGAAGTCGTAGGAATAAGCGGACCTGCCCTGCGGGCTGTCATGGACAGGCAGCTGGAAGGCGTACCGAAGGAAGAAAGAGATGAAATGCTGCGCGAGGTGCGCAGAATCGGCCTTCCCTATATAAAAGAACATACAACCCTGATGCCGGGTGCCAGAGAAATGCTTGACTGGCTGAAAGAGAAAGGCTTTACGCTGTGCATCGCAACAACGACAGACCGCAGTCTGACAGAAGAGCGTCTCATAAAAAACGGTGTATGGGATGATGTCTCTTACAGTATCTGCGGTGATGAAGTAGAGAAGAAAAAACCGGATCCGGAGATTTATCTGAAAATGGCCCGGCTGCTGAATGCGAAAACAGAAGAAATGCTGGTTATCGAAGATACCGGCTTTGGGGTTGAAGCAGCTTACAGGGCAGACTGTGAAGTAATCATGATTCCTTCTGTTAACCCTGCTTCGGAAAAAGATAAACAAACGGCTTTGCGTATTGAAAAAGATATGTATGAAGCGCTGAATTGGATACAGGATAACATCAGGAGGCAGGAATGATGGGAATGCTGGAATACATTCATGAAACACCGGCAGCAGTCCGTTATATTGTTTCCCGGAAAGATATTCTTCTTCGTGATGCTCTGCATGAAACAAAAGGAAGAGAGATACATGAAATCATCCTGTGCGGCTCCGGTACAAGTTATCACGCAGCTTTATCAGCTGCCTGCCCCATGCAGGAGATACTGGGTATCCGTGTAGATGCGGTTTATCCGGTTCCTTTTGCCGACCGCTGTTCGATTGTGGATGAGCATACACTTGTCATAGGTATTTCCCAGGCCGGCCAGAGTGCCTCTACAGTGAAGGCGATGCAATATGCCAAAGAACACGGTGCACTTGTTCTGGCATTGAGTGCCGCAACGAATTCACCTGTTTTTCAGCAGGCAGATGCAGGTATCTTTCTGGACATCGGTGAAGAAAATGTCGGGCCCAAAACAAAAGGATATTTCTGCTCGGCTGTGCTGCTTGTTTTATTTGCCTGCGCATATGCAGAAAAATGCAAAGCAGAAGACTATGTCAGCCGGATGCTGGCGGAAACCGATGGCATCGATGATATACGGGAAGCATTTGAAACATGGTATGCAGATCATTCCGCGAAACTGAAGCCGGCAAAACGGGTAATCGTTGTCGGGCATTCTGCCAATCTTGGCGCAGTTTGCGAAGGAGCTTTGAAACTGCTGGAAGGCTTGCGCTGCAGCGTTGTGGGCTATGAAATGGAAGAATTCATGCACGGTATCTATCATTCTGTTGATGAAAATACTTATGTCTTTGCCCTAGATATGCCGGGTGAACACAGAGAACGTCTGCACAGGCTTATGCGATATCTTCAAAAAAGAAAGCATACTCATGTAATTTTAATTACAGACGTCAGGACAGATGATTTTGACTGCTTCGTATGGCCGTTTAACAATGATCCGCTGTTCGCTTTTGTACAGTACATTGTGCCTCTGCAGGTCAGCGCAAGACGAATCTCTCTAGACCAGGGAACAGATTGTGAAAAATCTGCAGATCCGGATTTTCACAGAGAAATGGAAAGCTAT
>ONWL01000103.1 GCA_900321525.1 uncultured Eubacteriales bacterium | reverse complement strand
TCTAAGGTTTCCTCGTCATATGCAGCACACAAGAACGCCAATGTCACACGATCTGCACCCAGAGATGGCTCGATGACAAACGGAATGTATTTTTCCTTCGCCTCATCATCAAAATAGCTCATATCCTCACCGGATGTATTCTGGTGCTGGGTCAGGTCATAATTGGTTCTATCGGCAATGCCCCATAGTTCTCCCCATCCAAATGGGAACAGGAACTCAATGTCGCTGGTTGCCTTGGAATAGAAACTTAACTCCTCTGGAGAATGGTCACGAACACGCATCTCCTCTTCCTTAATGCCCAATGTCTGCAACCAATTGATACAAGTATTCTTCCAGTATGCAAACCACTCCAGATCCGTGTCCGGCTTGCAGAAAAACTCTAATTCCATCTGCTCAAACTCTCTGGTACGGAATGTGAAGTTACCTGGCGTAATTTCATTTCGGAATGACTTGCCGATCTGGGCGATACCAAACGGTACTTTCTTACGGGAAGTACGCTGTACATTCTTGAAGTTGACAAAAATGCCCTGTGCAGTCTCCGGACGAAGATATACTGTGTTTTTCGCATCTTCCGTCACTCCCTGGAATGTCTTGAACATCAAGTTAAACTGACGAATATCGGTCCAGTCTTTCTTGCCGCAAGATGGACAGCAGATCTCCTTCTCGTCAATGTATGCCTTCATCTGTTCCTGAGACCATCCATCTACAGAACCCTCGATCTGGATGTTCTGTTCTGCCATATAATCCTCGATCAGCTTATCTGCACGGAAACGCTCATGACAGCTCTTACAATCCATCAACGGATCAGAAAATCCGCCTAAATGTCCGGATGCCACCCATGTCTGTGGATTCATCAAAATCGCACAATCCACTCCTACATTGTATGGGCTCTCCTGTACGAACTTCTGCCACCATGCTTTCTTTACATTATTCTTCAGCTCTACACCCAGATTTCCATAATCCCAGGTATTGGCCAGACCACCGTAAATTTCAGAACCCGGATATACAAATCCTCTTGCCTTTGCCAGTGCTACGATCTTCTCCATTGTCTTTGCTGTATTTTCCACTGCTCTATGTCCTCACAATCTTTTATACTAAATAATCCATTCATGCATTTTCTGTATGAGCTTCACTTGCTGCCGTTTGACTCATCAATGTACTACCACAATACAAGCCTCTTCTGGAATCTGTACCATGTATTCATCTACGATGGTCACATTGTCTGTGGCACAGACCACCGGATTTTCCAGATAAACAGTCATTGCCTGACCGGAAGCAGTAATCTTACGATACCCTTTTTGAATGGCACTGCTGTTTAACTCTACTTTATCTACAGCCTTACCTTCCGCATCTACATATGCCTCTTCCAATGTCATCCCATTGACAACTGTCTGAATGGTCATCTGGGCATTGGCAAATGCCTCATCTGCACTATACTCCTGTAATGCCTCCCACTGTCTGTACTTCAATGCCAGTACCACATTGTCCTCTACTCGCTCAATGCTGGCAAGTTCAATGAGATCATCTGCACCTTCTGCTGTCTGGTGAGCTGCATTATATGCACTAATTTCCGATTCTATGACCTGTTTTAATTCATCAAAATCATAATATTCCTCTGAAAAGCTTTCTGTGATCACATCCGTAAAGGTATTGTCCCTCTGGATGAGCACACTTGTCTGATCTCCATTCTCTGCCATTGCCTTCAGGATGGTCTTGACATCTGCGCTGCTGACTCTGCTGCAGCCAACCCAGAAACATCCCAAAAGGCAGCATAACAGGAGAATACTTATCTTCCTACTCATACATAACCTCCGCACACTTCTATCTCTGTCCTTTTGACAGAACAGAAATTCTTGTTGCCGGATTTTATTTGCTGATTTTCTCATCAGTATCCCGACAATAGTTATAGCCATTTTACCCTTTATTTGGAAAATTTTCAAGTAGTTATTGCATCTAACACTGCCAGAGAATGAAATTCTTTTTCAATATACCGGTTCAAATGCTGCTGCACCACCTTTTTGACCTGCAAAAAAACTGGTTCTGCCAGAGAAAACGCAAACAATTTCGATAATGGTGCAGTGAGAATATACTGTAATGTATAGACTACCCCTTCTGACAGCTGACTGATTCCCGGCTGTGTCAGACTGCAATCGGGGCAATACATGCTGCTTTTGATCCTGCTGTAGTGACCTGCTGTCAGTTCCTTTCCGCAGGTGCCACAGACAAACAACTGCGGTGCTTCTCCATTGATGCCCATGAGGCGCAGCTCGTATATAGTTCGAATCAGTTCATTATCTATCTGCTCTTTCAACAACGCTTTCAATGTAAGGAAAAGCAGATTGATCATGTCTGTCCCATCCACACCTTCTCTGGCATAATAATCTGCCAGTTCCAGAAAATAGGATGCATAAGTCATGCCTACAATGTCCTGCGCCAGCTCCTCAAAATAACGTACTGGTGTCATACCTTGAACTGTATAAGAACTTCTGCCCTCATACAACCGGTATGTGCCAAAAGTACAGGGTCTGGATGCTGCCAGCAGGGGATTGCCCGGTTTTCTAGCGCCTCTGGCAAAGGCACTGATTTTTCCCCTTTCCTTCGTCAGCAGCAACAGCCGCCTGTCATATTCTCCTACCGGCATGGAAGAAAGCACCACACCATCCGCTTCTATCGTACCTTCCATATGCACCACCTGACCATTCTATGCTTACCGATTCTTTTTCAATTGACCGCTGTCATATCCATAATTTCTGACTAGCAAATCGTTATCTCTCCACTCTTTTCGTACTTTCACCCATAGTTTCAAATTCACCTGCATCTCCAACATATCCTCTGCATCTATTCTTGCCTGTGAACCAATCTTCTTCAACATGGCACCATTTTTGCCAATGACAATGCCTTTATGAGAATTCTTCTCACAAATGATAGAGGCTTCAATGTCCATAATACTGCCATCCGGACGTTCCCGCATCTTTTCAATGGTGACAGCAATACCATGGGGCACCTCATCCTGTAACAGACGCAATGCCTTTTCCCGAATCATCTCTGCCACAATCTGGCGCATGGGCTGATCTGTTACCGTATCCTCATCATAGTACAGCGGACCGTAAGGCAGATACTGAAAAATGGTATCCAGTACTGTATCTACATTGACACCACGCAAAGCAGAAACCGGTACCACCTCTGCCACCGTGCATAGCTGCCGAAAGCCTTGTATGATTTCCGGCAGTTCCTTTTTCTGCACCAGATCCACTTTGTTGACGATCAGAATGACTGGTATTTTGGACTTGCTCAACCGCTCTGCAATGGCTCTGTCATTTTTGCCGATAAACTTGGATGCCTCTACCAGCCACAAGATCACATCCACATCTCCTATGGTCTGATTCACCACAGTTTCCATATATTCCCCCAGCTTGTTCTTGGCTTTTTGGATGCCTGGGGTATCCAGAAAAATAATCTGTCCCCGTTCATCGGTATATACCGTCTGAATCCGGTTTCTGGTGGTTTGGGGTTTCGCAGATGTGATCGCAATTTTTTGTTTGATGAGGTGGTTCATTAACGTAGATTTCCCTACATTTGGTCTCCCCACCAATGTTACAAAACCGGATTTTGTTGTTTCTGTCATAGTACGCTCCATTCTTTAGTTCAGTATTCTCTTCTCCATAAACAGGCCTTCAGTTTCCTCGACTTTCTGTGCATTTCCCACCACGCAAAGTACCTGTTGGTCTAACATTGCCCGTACTGGTTCCGCCAGTGCCCGAATATCCTCTACCGTACAGTTCAGCACTTCTTCCCGCTCTCTGCGACACTCTTCCACGGTCAGTCCGTTCAGATACCGACTGGTAGAAATAGCCCCCTTCATAGATGGCGTCAATGGCACATCCATTTCACTGATGGTACCGATGATAAACCTGGTCATATCCCGCTCATCTACATCAAACTGCTCCAAATACGCCGGAATAGTGTCATAGATGTCATTGGTCTCTTTCAGATTGGGATCCCGATAGGAACAGAAATAACCGTTTCCTTTCCGGTTCAACTGGGCAAAGCAGCCATAGGCACCGCCCTGCATTCGAAGCTTGATCCACAGATAATCATAATTCATAATGGTACGGAATACCTGCATGGCACCTGTATATGCATAGCCTGCCTGACGGAATTCGCCTACCCTGGCTACATACTGTACCTGGGAAGCCGTTCCAAATCCCTCATTTTTCACAGAAAGAACATACTTGCGAGGGGCATCTGGCAATGCCTGCGCCGGTAATGCTTGTGCAAATGCTGCCAATGGTTGTTCTAATGTCTGCATGCCTTCTTCATCTGCAGTAAATCCAATGAACAAGCGATCTTTGCAGATAACCTGTTCTAAGATGGTATGGAACTTGTTTACCAACAGCCCCATACGGTCCTCTATGTTTTGATTCAAATCTTTGATAAACTCATAATATTCCATACCACTGATCTGGGCACTCAGCCATGCATCTTCAAAACAATAGGAACGAGCCCTTGACATAGCCACAGAATGCCCGCTGTTCAACATGGCAGACTTTTCCTTGCTGTACTGCTCCGCCACCAGTTTTCGAATCAGTTTTTGATCTGTGAACTTTGACGTAAACAAGATTTCCTGAATCATATTCAGTACCCATGGAATTTCCCGATACAGCACCTTTGTTTCCACCCAAAGTCCAACTTTTGCCCCTCTGCTGTCATTTGCTTTACTGAGGATTCCTGTGGAAAATTCCAGATTCCCTGTATGAATGTTGATCTCATCACTCAGATCCCCATAACTGTAATGAGCCGTATCTACAAAAGACAGCAAATCTCCAAGCAGCGACAAATACCCCAAATCCTCTGTTGGCACTGCCGATGCATCAAATATCATTTGTAAATAGCCAATTCCATTGGTGAAAATCGGATGGAACAGTACCTTTGTATCCTGCCCCACGGTTCTCCATTCATTAACAGGTTCGAATACTGCATGTGACAAATCCTCTCTGGTCAGCATAGGAATAGTTTCCAATGCCTCCTTTGAAGAAGGTTCCTCCTGATATGCTTTCAATGCAGCAGTATTGTCTATGATTTCCTGTATCTGTGACTCTGTCATACCTGCTTTGCATTCTGCCAGTTTTGCAGCCATTTCTCTTTCCGTTCGATCTGACAGTCCCGGTTCCGGTACTGCCGTTACCACCGCACCATAGGTAGTCTTTAACAGTTGCTCCACCAGTTCCTCATAATACCGACTCTCCAAAGATTCCCGCAACTGTGCAAATATTGGTTCTGCATGAAACACATGAAGTGGTGCCGTTTCCTCATAAAACCAGTTCTCCAGATTCAGACCATATATCAAGCCCTTGGGCCATCTTCCATAATCTGCTTCTCTGTTTTTGAATTCCATATTGTTGATGCCCCCAAGCAAACTCTTGCGGCTCAACCCTTCTGTGGCAGCTTTTTGCAGTTCTCCCCGAATAATACGAACAAATTCGTCCTTTTGATCCGCTTCCGCCCCTTTCACCACAATAGAGAAGTAAGGCTGACAGGTGGAATCCGAATAGCCGCCCGCTACTTCTTTTCCGATGCCGGCATCTAACAACGCTTTTTTCAAAGGTGCGCCTGAAACACAGATTACACGGTTATCCATCCCATCTTGTGGGAAGATAGATTCCCAACGCGATGGCATTTCAATTACTTTTCTGTTATAAAACAACCATTCCTTGCAAAACGGTCTCATCATCACTTTTTTCATCTGAAACTCATGAGGAATGGCCGTTTTTCTGACAAATGATTGAAACAGACCTCGAGACCAGCTAATGTGATGAGCATCATTGCTCCGTAGATCACTTAACACTTTTTCCTTTTG
>ONWL01000100.1 GCA_900321525.1 uncultured Eubacteriales bacterium | reverse complement strand
AAGCATTTTGTGTGTAACATATAGGCACATCTCACATAAGAAAAATCCAGATAGATTCTTCTTATGTGAGAAAATTTATAGAATTTTTTCATATATGGAATCATTGCAGCGAAGGGAAAATTGTGGTATAAACATAGAAAAAGAAAGACGCATGTCAGTGCGATTTATTTTTTTGTCACATATCCTAGTAAGCCTATATGCTTTATGTAATATACTGGATATGATTTTCTTAAACACACTGTACTTTGGTGCATGAAGTTTGGAATGGAGGAGTTATGTCGGCAATTGTATATTCATTGCAGGAAAGAAGAATCCTGGAAAACAAAAAAGATACAGAGAAGCGTGCGTCCAAAATCCTTGCAGGGTTTCAGGGGACACGTCCGAAGATAGACATTGAGAGAGGAAAGTATTTTACAGAATCTTTCAAAGAGACCGAGGGGCAGCCACTTGTTTTGCGTTGGGCAAAGGCACTCTACAAATATGCAGAACATGCAACCGTATATGTGGATGACGACCAGCTGATTGCAGGCAGAGCCGGTAAGGCAGGAAGATATGGGATTTTGTATCCGGAGTTAGATGGAGATTTTCTGGATGAAGCAATCAAGAGTTTGCCATCCCGTGACAGTTCTCCATTTGACATTACAGAGGAAGACGCAGAGTACATTATTCATGAGATTTCCCCATACTGGAAGGGCAAGACCTTCCATGAGGCATTGGCAGCAGCCATTCCGGAGGAAACCTTCCGTTATACTTACAATCAGGATGAGGAACTGACTTCCCGCTTTATTGTCAATGAAACGGCTTCTTTCCGTTCCTCTATTCAGTGGGTGCATGATTATGAAAAGGTATTGAAGGTGGGCTTCAATGGCATTAAGAAAGAGGCAGAGGAGCGTCTTTCTGCACTGGATGAATTTAGTCCACTGGACAATACAGAGAAAAAGCCGTTCTTAGAAGCCATTATCATTACTGCGGATGCCATCATCCTTTGGGCAAAGAGACACAGCAAGCTGGCAGAGGAAAAGGCTGCAAAGGAAACCGATCCATTTAGAAAGGCAGAGCTGTTAGAAATTGCCCGTATTGCCAACAAGGTACCGGCGGAACCGGCAGAAAGCTTTTATGAGGCACTGCAAAGCCAGTGGTTTGTACAGCTGTTTTCCAGAATTGAGCAGAAGACTGGAACCATCATTTCCAATGGAAGAATGAACCAGTACCTGTATCCTTACTACAAGGCAGATCAGGAAAAGGGTCTGATTGAAGATGATAAAGTAGAAGAATTGTTAGAGTGCGTATGGGTTTCTATGGCACAATATATTGACCTGTATCTTTCCAAGGCAGGGGGTGCATTCAATGAGGGTTATGCCCACTGGGAAGCAGTGACCATCGGTGGTCAGACTAAGGATGGCAGAGATGCCACTAATGAGTTGACCTATATTTTCCTGCGCTCCAAGAGAGAGTTTCCATTGAACTATCCGGATTTGGCAGCAAGAATTCACACTCTGTCACCGGAACGGTATTTGTATGAGGTGGCAGAGACCATCAAAGACGGAAGTGGATTCCCCAAACTGATCAATGATGAGGAAGTGATTCCGCTGCTTCTTTCCAAGGGGGCAAATTTTGAAGAAGCGTATGATTATTCTGTTTCCGGCTGTGCAGAGGTGAGAATGCCAAACAGGGATACCTATACTTCCCCTTGTGCATACATCAATTTTGCCGCAGCGGTAGAAATGACCATATACAATGGCAAAATGCTGAAATATGGAGATGAGGTGATTGGCTTACAGACCGGTGAGGTTTCAGAGTTCAAAACCTTTGAGGAATTCTTTGCTGCGTATCTGAAACAGCAGAAGAATTTCATGAAGCATGCTTTTATTCAGCAGCATGAGATCATTCGATTAAGAGCAGAACATTTTGCGTCTCCGCTGGGTTCTTCTTTACATGCCCTTTGCATGGAGCAGTGCAAGGATATCCATACTCCGAAGATTGAAGGTGGTATCGACCTTGGCTATTTTGAGTTTATCGGATATGGTACTGTCATTGATTCTCTGTCTGCCATTAAGAAGGTGGTATTCGAGGATCAGGCATTGACATTAGAACAGGTCAAGACTGCATTGGAGCATAACTTTGAAGGATACGAAGCAGAAAGGCAGCTGTTGCAAAATGCACCTGCTTATGGAAACAATGACAGCTATGCAGATGAGATTGGAAAGATTCTGGATCGGGAGCTGCTGGCATTTACGGCGCAGTATTCCAAAGAACTGGGCGTGCATCTGGATTTGAGATATGTGCCGTTTACTTCTAATGTGCCATTTGGAAAAGTGGTATCTGCCACACCAAACGGCAGACTGGCATATCTGCCTCTTTCCGATGGGTCTTCTGCTTCACAGGGAGCAGATAAGAATGGTCCTGCGGCCATCATTCTTTCCAATTATGCCACAAAGAATTATGACTATCGCAACCGTGCCGCAAGACTGCTGAACATCAAGCTCACTCCACAGTGTGTACAGGGAGAGGAAGGTACGGAAAAGCTGGTTGACTTTATTCGTACATGGGGAGATCTGAAACTCTGGCACTTGCAGTTTAATATCATCAATCGTGAAACATTAATTTCGGCACAGAAGAATCCAGAGGCGTATCGAAGCCTTCTGGTGAGAGTGGCTGGCTACAGTGCCTATTTCTGCGAACTTTCCAAGGATTTGCAGGATGATATCATTTCCCGTACCGGACATGTGGCAATATGACAACAGGGACGATATTCAACATCCAGTCTTATTCGTTGCATGATGGACCGGGAATCCGGACAGTGGTATTCCTGAAAGGCTGTCCTCTGCGCTGCATCTGGTGTTCCAATCCGGAATCCCAGTTGCCTCATCCAGAGATTTATTTTGACAAGGGAAAGTGTATCTGGGAGAAAGGATGCAGCCGTTGTGAGGGTGTGTGCAGTGTGCATGCCATTCAAAATGGAAGTCTGAATTTTGACTTGTGTACCAACTGTAGTCAATGTGCGGCGGTCTGCCCGTCCAAAGCATGTTCCGTTTATGGAACAGAAGTAACCGTAGCCGAAGTGTTAGAAAAGGTGGAACGGGAATGGGTATTTTACCGTCATGGAAAGGGTGGTATGACCCTTTCCGGAGGGGAGCCGCTGGTGCAGGGGGATTTTGCAGTAGAATTGCTTCGGGAGGCGAAGAGAAGACGGCTTCACACTGCCATAGAAACCTGTGGTTGTTGTAAGAGTGACGATTTGCGAAAAGCAGCGGCGTATCTGGATTATGTGATGTTTGACATCAAACTGATGGATGAGAAAAAACATATCCAGTATACAGGAGGCTCCAATCGGCTGATTTTAGAAAATATCAAAATACTCTTTGAGGAATTTCCGCATATTCCAAAACGGATTCGTACACCGGTGATTCCCACTGTCAATGATACAGAAGAGGAAATCGGAGCAATCAGGGAATTTCTTTCTCCCTACAGCAATTTCACCTATGAGTTGCTGCCCTATCATCGGTTTGGGCAGAATAAATATGCAATGCTTGGCAGAAATTATCCTGATTTGCCAAAAGAGGTAGAGGAAATAGCATTTGAAATGCTAAAAACAAAATACGTAAATTGAGTGAGGAAAAGAGGTGCAATGCCATGTATAAGACAGGGCTGGTTTTAAAAAACAGTGATTTACTTGCACAGATTACAGCATTGCATATCTGGGGAGAAAACACCGGATTTGAAATTGAAGCGGTATGGGTGGATGTCAAATCGTTGACAGATGTATGGAAAAAGAAATGCTTTGATTTGTTGATCGTAGAAGCAAGTCTGGTAGGCCCAAAGGAGTATCAAATATTCCGGGAAATCAAAAAGAGCCAGTGTTCCCACATCGTATTTTGTGGCCAAAATGGAAATTTTGAATCTGCGCGGATTGGAATTTTACTGGGAATTGACGATTATTGGACACTTCCATTTGACCAAAAGACAATTCGTTCCCTGTTTCAGCGGATTCAGTCAGAAAACGTAAAAACCATAGATTCCATTGAAAAATATGCCAATGAGCTTCTGGGATTATTTTTGCGGCAGGAAGCAGAACTATACAATTATACAGAGCATCTCTGCCGGTTGCATCTTTTTTCAGAGGCAGCAGATCAGGTGGTGCAGGCGGTATTTGAACAAAATGACTGGTTGGATCTGTATCTGAATGAACAGGAATTTTTGTCACCGGAGGCAATAGATGTAGAGGAACATAAAAATAAATTGAAACAGCTGTTTGATGAATTTCTGCTTTTAAATCCCAGACATAATGAGTCGCTTGATTCGATTATACAATATATGAGGAAGCATTGCTTTTGGCATCCAGAATCATTGTACTCAGCAGACATCCAGGCAAGGTGATTGAAGATATTCAGGTGAATTTCTCTCGTCAGATCATTGAAGAAAGAGCAACCGACATTAAGTTCTCTCCTGAATTTTATAAATACAGAGAGCAACTACTTCGTCTGATTAATTCACAGTAATAAAAATATAGGGGGTTCAAAATGGCTGGAACTTACAATGATTTTCAGGAATTATTTATGATCAGGTGATACGTGTAACTAACGATGAAGTGTTTGTAGAAGCAAGGGGAATTGCACAGACAGAAGGATTATTGATCGGAATTTCTTCCGGTGCAGCCGCCTTTGCGGCAAAAAAGATCGCTTTATGTCCGGAAAACAG
Organism: uncultured Eubacteriales bacterium; assembly: GCA_900321525.1. Classification (GTDB taxonomy): domain Bacteria; phylum Bacillota; class Clostridia; order Lachnospirales; family Lachnospiraceae; genus UBA2942. Next base: position 6,277 of record ONWL01000100.1, on the reverse strand, counting down.
GGGAAAAACCATCGTGGTGCTTCTTCCAGATACTGGGGAGCGGTATTTGTCCACACCGGCATTTTCAGAGTAACAGGCACAGTGTATCGGTAAATGTGAATATTGTATACCAGAAAGAGGTTTGTAAAGCAATTTACAGCCTCTTTTGTGCATGATAAGGGATTAGATATGGAAAAGAAAATTTTAAACTAAGATAAAGGTAACTATTCAGGAGCCACTATTCTGCCAAGGTTTTGCGAAGCAAAATCCTGAGTTTTGCAGGCAAAAACACAAACGACAGAGTCGATTTGGAATGGATTTTTGCCCGTAACTGTGAGGGCACTGAACAGCTACAGATAAAGATAGAAATCATGGGGTCATATAAGGGGGATGAAAAGTGAACAATCATATGATAGTGACAAGTAAAGGAGGTTGGTGATATGGACAATTCCAACAAGACGGTAGCGATGTGCTGTATTGAATGTGGCGGTGCATTGCGTTTTGATTCTACACTGGGAAAGCTGAAATGTGAATACTGCGATTCGACTTATACCAATGAGGAAGTGGAAGCACATTTTAAGGCACAGGAGCAGAAGGAAGCAGAGAAGGAGTCTGGTGCAGACTGGGGCAAAGAAAGTGAGAATATGGTAGCTTACAGCTGTTCTACTTGTGGCGCAGAGATAATCACGGAGGAAAATACAGCGGCAATGCGATGTCCTTATTGTGGGAACAGCACTATCGTTCCGGCACAGTTTGAAGGCGCCATACGCCCGGATTATGTGATCCCTTTTGCGTTTGATAAGAAACAGGCAGAAGAGAAATATAAGTCCTACTATGTGAAGCGTTGGCTGCTACCCAAGTCTTTCCTGAATGATAATAAAGTAGAGGAAATACAGGGGGTGTATGTACCATTCTGGTTGTATAATGGCACCGTCAGCGTGGATGCAGAGTATGTGGCCACAGATACGACAGAAAAAGATGACAAAGAAATTATCAAATATTACAATGTACAGAGAAAAGGAAATATTGCTTTTAAAAATGTACCCACAGATGCATCCAAGCGAATGCCGGATGATTTGATGGATTCTGTGGAACCATACAAATATGATGGTTTAAAGCCATTTTCCATCACATATCTGCCGGGCTTTCTGGCAGAGCGTTTCAATGTATCTGAGGAGGAAGATCGAGAGCGTGCAGAGAAACGTGTAAAGGAAACTGCCCGCCAGAAGACGAGAGAGACAGTCGGTCATGATTCCATTGAGAAAGAAACAGAGCACTTGACTGTTCATTACACGGACAAAAAGTATGCATTGCTTCCAGTGTGGTATCTGACCACCAGATGGAATGAGAAACAATGGCGGTTTGCCATGAATGGACAGACAGGAGAGTTTACGGGAGATCTGCCGATTGATAAATTGAAAATGACAATGATGGTGGCGATTGCATTTTTGATTCCGTTTCTCATTTGTGCATTGGGATTTCACAAAAATGTATTGGGCGTGATATTGGGGTTGGTAGTGGCAGGAATTGCCTCGCTCATTGCATATGGCACCATGAAGCCTGTCTCAAAGGCATCTAGTGCAGAGGAGTACATGAAGAAATTGTATTTGACGGTTGAGACAGAACAGTTTGTAAAAACAGTGACCAAACCAAAAAAGAAATAGCATCTAAAAACAGATATCGTCCAAACCGGCTGGTGAATCAAAACACCCCAGGTTTGGACGATTATTTGTTTCATGGCTCTGTTTTATGAGATGTCATTTGGAATCAATTGTTTGATAGCGTGCACTGCCACCTGGATGGCCAGATCGGTATCATGCACTACAGGATTGTCCAGTCCCAATGCTTCCCGTTCCTGATTGGCCATGACCAGCAGGACAGTTCCTACTCGTACATGTAAGGCGCTGGCCACGATAAACAGGGCGGCAGACTCCATTTCAGAGGCCAGGCAGCCCAATCGTTTCCAAGCTTCCCATTTTTGCAGCAGTTCATAACTGACCGGCATCACTTCAGGGGAATGCTGTCCATAGAAAGAATCTTTGCTCTGTACCACGCCCACATGGTACGGGTATCCCAGTTTTCGGGCGGACTGGATCAGAGCATTGGTGATGGAGAAATCAGAAACCGCAGGAAATTCAATGGGGGCATATTCTTTGCTGGTGCCTTCCATACGGATGGCACCGCTGGCAATAACCAAATCTCCGCTTTTGACTTCCGGCTGCATTCCACCGCAGGTTCCGATGCGGATAAAAGTATCTGCACCTGCTTTCACCAATTCTTCCATGGCGATGGAAGCAGAGGGACCGCCGATTCCGGTGGATGTGACACTGACCTTTGTTCCTTTTAAATATCCGGTATATGTAACAAACTCTCTGTTGTCTGCCACCAGTCTGGCATCTTCCAGATAAGCAGCAATTTTGGCACAGCGCTTTGGATCTCCGGGTAAAATCACATATCGTCCGATCTCTCCCGACTTCACTTGAATGTGGTATTGTGTTTCGTCTTCTGAATAATGCATAGACATGTCCTCCTGATTCCAATTTGGTGCATTAGTTGGATTTGTGTTGCAATCGGTCTGTGTTTCTTTTATAATATACTTAAACGGTTGGAATTGCAACCAGAAACGGAAAGGAGCTTTCAAACTATGAAAAAAGCATTACAATTTTTACAGGCGTGTGGAACATTTTATCTTGCAACAGTGGAGAAAGATCAGCCCAGGGTACGTCCCTTTGGGGCAGTATGTGAGTTTGAGGACAAGCTGTACATCATCACAAACAACCAGAAAAGCGTGTTTGCACAGATGAGGGAAAATCCCAAGGTAGAGATTTCCGGTATGGCAGAGGGAAAGTGGATTCGTCTGACTGCAGAGGCAGTGGCAGATCCCCGCAGAGAGGCAAAAGCAGCCATGCTGGATGCCAATCCTTCTTTAAGAAGCATGTACTCTGAGGATGATGGAGTGGTGGAAGTGTTGTATTTACAGAATGCCACCGTTACCATTTGTTCCTTCACAGAAGAACCCATTACATGGCAGTTCTAAGATTGGATCAAAAAAGAATCTGAATAGAATCAAAGAAGGTTGGGTATAGATGAATTGATACTACCGGAAAACAGCTGGATATGGTATGATAAAAAAGTAAACCATTTGCGAAAGGAGACGATAGAATGAGCAACCAATATGCAGGAACCCAGACAGAGAAGAATTTAGAGGCAGCATTTGCCGGAGAATCACAGGCAAGGAACAAATATACGTATTTTGCTTCTGTGGCAAAAAAAGAAGGCTACGAGCAGATTGCTTCTTTGTTTCTGAAAACAGCGGATAATGAAAAAGAACATGCCAAAATGTGGTTCAAGGAATTGGCCGGAATCGGCACAACCGTTGACAATCTAAATCAGGCAGCTGATGGGGAAAATCACGAGTGGACCGATATGTATGAAGGATTTGCCAAAACTGCGGAGGAAGAAGGATTTCCAGAACTTGCCAGAAAGTTTCGGATGGTTGGTGCAATTGAGAAGCATCATGAGGAACGTTATCGCGTATTGCTACAAAACATCGAAACTGCTCAGGTATTTGAGAAGAGCGAAGTCAAGGTATGGGAGTGCCGTAACTGTGGTCATATTATGGTAGGAACCAATGCACCCGATGTCTGTCCGGTTTGTGCCCACCCACAGAGTTATTTTGAAGTACATGCGGAAAATTATTGATTCAAAAAATCAGATGACTGGTTTTATAAGAAACATTTCGTAGAAACAGTGGACATTTCAAGCAGAGGATAGAAAGATGACATTACAGCAGTTGAAATATATTTTGGCCGTAGCAGATAAGGGTACGATCAGTGAAGCGGCAAAACAACTTTATATTGCCCAGCCCAGTTTGACAAACAGCATTAAGGAATTGGAAAAGGAACTTGGCATTGTCATTTTTCATCGCACCAATAAAGGAATCATCCTTTCCCGTGAAGGGGAAGAATTTCTGGCATATGCCAGACAGGTAGTGGAGCAGGTACATCTGCTGGAGGAAAAGTATATTGGCAACTCCACAGGAAAGCAGGGTTTTTGTGTGTCGACACAACATTATTCCTTTGCGGTAGAAGCTTTTGTAGATCTGCTTCGGGATTATGGTGGGGAAGAATATGACTTCCGGATTCGGGAAACCCAGACCTATGAGATCATTGAGGATGTGGCAAAGCTCCGCAGTCAGGTAGGGGTGTTGTATTTGAACCGCCAGAATGAGACCATCCTGAAAAAAACTCTGGAAGCACATGAATTGAAGTTTGAACCATTGTTTGTGGCGAAACCCCATGTGTTTCTGGGTGCCACTAATCCGCTGGCACAGAAAGAATCCATTACGCTGGATGATTTGGCGCCGTTTCCCAGACTTTCCTATGAACAGGGAGAGCATAATTCCTTTTATTTTTCAGAGGAGATTCTCAGTACCCTGGAGCGCAAGAAAAATATTCTGGTTCGTGATCGTGCCACATTATTCAATCTGCTCATCGGTCTGAATGGATATACCATTTGCAGTGGTGTGATCAGCGAGGAACTGAATGGAAAGAATATTGTGGCGCTTCCTCTGGAAGTAGATGACTATATGGAAATCGGGTATATCACCCATAAGCGGCTGCTGCCCAGCCGGTTGGGCAGATTGTATATTGAACGATTGAAAAAGTATACGTCATTGTAAAGTTTCTGTTACATGATAGGGATCTTCTTTTGTTTTGAGAGGTGCCTGGAGGTGTACGTTTTTAAAGAGATTTCTGTAAACTAAATATATGAAACATAAAAATAGTATAAAATGTCTTGACAATTTACGAAAAGTGCTTTAAAATGTTCCTACAAGAATTCATCTTTCGTTTGCAAACCGGTAATCTGTTTCGGGGTTGTACTGGTTTCGACGGGGGTTTTGAAGTCAGGGTAGCCATCCGTGATCCCAGATGTCACGTAAAACGCTGGAATCTTTAAAATTAAACGCAGACGAAAATCTTGCATTTGCTGCCTAATATGGCAGCTGTCAGCCTCTGACCACCCGCTGTTAGAGAGTCTGGCATCGAATTTGCGGGGTCCTCTGTTGCTTAAGCTTTGCGGCAGCAGAAGATTCATGAAGCTACCAAATCACTGAGCCTGTCTCTCGGCGCAGTGAGGAGGGAATGACAAAAGAGTGACTGTGATGGAAGAAGCCGTGGTGGATGGGCTTTCGGACAGGGGTTCGATTCCCCTCAGCTCCATTTATAGTTTTATTCAAATCATACTGAAAAGATGGGTAAGATTTGAGTAACGGATGCGAAAATCAGTGCCTGTTTTGATAGGTGCTGATTTTTTTGAACTAAAAAATCTTATGGCAAGGGGATAATGATGATTGATAGAAGCATTTGCGATCATCGGTTCCGCAGCAACAGTATACCATTTTATGGTTCTGGTATTGTCTACGGATCAACTGGGACACTTTCATATAGATAAGTGTTCCCCAGTTTCATACTTGTATCATTAATGCTATTTTGAATGCTCGTAATCAAAGTTTGCTCTCTGTTCTTAGCTGCAGTATTTTTAGACAAGAGATTCTTCAGCCTCTGCAAAGTCCCATTCTGGATCGTCGGCTTCTGGTTCCGGTACAGTATCTCCAAACTCTTCTGCAGGCAGCCATGCCTGTCCAAAGTTTACATCCCGAAACAGAGCAGCCAGTCCGGTAATTTGCTTTAATCGCAAAATTTCATCCCGGTCCATGCCCAGATGTTTGGAAATCCATGGGTCAGAGCGACCAATATCATGAAGCTCCCTGATGATATTACTCATCTTTCATGCCAGAACTTAATAGAAGTATTGAATTTTTGGATATAGTTATCCTGCAGAGTCTTCGGCAGGGTATCCAAGAGAAAACGAGTGTAGGATTCCCAAGTGTGCCCTTCAGGCAAAGTGACATTGCGGTACCCAAGCACTTTGGTATGAGCATAAATGGCACCAAAATTGGCACCGCGTACCCGCCCCACCAGCTTTGCCCAGATTTCCGGATCAATGATGCGGTATAGATTCAAGCTATCTTTTCCACCACTGAAAGAAATGTAGATATTTTCAAATTCCTGAAACAGATATTCCAGTCGATCCTGTAGTGCTTCGTATACATTTTTTGTCTGATATTGTCGAATCATATGGTCATTTCTTGCAAAATAAAATGTGAGGGTTGGTAATTGGCAAATATAAAATGGTCATAACTGATTCATATTCCAACAGCGTATCCTTTTGGAAAAATATGGAAATGAAAGATTGATTATATTATATTCTTTGTGATTTCATAAATTAAGTAAAA